>JBAUFS010000051.1:0-14022 GCA_049679255.1 Candidatus Rhabdochlamydia sp. | reverse complement strand
CTTGGCCTGAAATCATAAACGTTCTCCTTTTCCATTTTTTTGAATGAGCTTGAAAAAGAAGAGCTTGATTTCAGGCCTTTTTCTTTTCTACCTTATTTTCAATTTACAGAAACAATGTTACACTACCATCTTCGCAGAACGCAATCCATGCGTGTAACAAGCAATTATAAACAGACTGAAGAACAGGGATTATCAGTTTCTGATAGAATAAAGCAGTTTAATTCAGTCAAAAAAATAGAATAGAAAGGAAACCGCTCAGTCTATTTAAAGAAGATTGCTCATTTTTAATAATTATTAAATAAAAAAAAATAAATAGGAAAAATTATTATATGTCTATATCATTAAATAATATGTCTAATCTCCTAAATAGCTTACATAAAATAACTGAGGATTTACAGCATTGGTTTAAATTACATAAGGAACCGCAGCTTAAATTACAGAAATTACGTTATGCTAGCATTCTTCATCTTCCAGAAAACGAGACAATTCAACAACTAGAGGAGAGCTCCCCTCCTAAACCACGTCATGCTAAAATTACTTACCATGAAGGAGTAGTTAGTAGAAATGTAGAAATCTTCCAGAAATACATAGATCAGAGACATCAAAGCCTCTCCTTATAAAAAAAATTACGAGAAGATCTATCTAATAATGATCTAAATTGTTATTTAAAATAATCAATACAAGTAGTGATATAATTTATCGCTACTTGTTTTAGAATTAAAACTAAATTAAAGTTTGAAATAAAAATGACTTTCTTTTTAGAGTGAAGAAAAAGGAAAAAATCATGCATCACGCTCTTGTTTCCAAAAGACGCGCTAAGGTGTTCTCTGTAGCTTTGTTTTTGATTGGACTGGCTATCATCAGTTACTTACATACTTGGTGGCCTGCTATTATGTTAGTGATCGGACTACCCTTGGCTTTTAGACAGTATTTACTAGGGCGATTTTACGATATGGTCATTACTCTCTTTGTGTTTGTGGGAGTGTTTATCACCGTACAATTTGATATATGGGAGGTCTTACTACCTGTCTTATTTGCTACAGGTGGGATCTACTTGTTGTTTCGCGAGTTCATGGAAGGCAAGGAAGAAACCCTTGCTGAAGAGGAAGAAGACCTCAATCATGAGCTGGAAGAAGATGATGATGAAAAGTAATCTAATCCCATTGCTTGACGAACTTCTATTAGAGTTTGATGCGCCACTTGATTAGCTCTATCTGTTCCTTTCTGGAGTATATTCATCACTTCGTGAGGATCTTGTGCGTAATGCTCTCGTCTTTTGCGAATGGGTTCTAGAAAAGCTTGCAGAACTTCGTTTAAATGTTTTTTAACCGCTGCATCCCCTAAACCTCCTTTACGATATTTTTGTTTAAGGTCTTCTAAAAAAGAGAGATCTGGATCAAAGCAATCAAGGTAGGTAAAAACAGGGCTTGCTTCTACATTGCCTGGGTCTTCTACTCGGAGGTGGTTGGGATCGCTATACATACCTTTGACTTTTTTGGTAATGAGTTCGGGAGAATCGGATAAGAAGATAGCGTTATTCAGCGATTTACTCATTTTTTCTTTCCCATCAAGGCCTGGCAGGCGAGATATCTTCGTAGTAAGCGCTTTGCAGCTAATGAGTACATTTGTATTGTAGGCGTGGTTAAAATGGCGCACAATCTCATTGGTTTGCTCAATCATCGGAAGCTGATCTTCTCCAACCGGGACTAGATCTGCTTTAAAAGCTGTGATATCCGCTGCTTGGCTAACTGGATATACCATAAATCCAGCAGGAATGCTTTTTTCATATCCTTTTTGTAAAATTTCTCTCTTGACAGTGGGGTTGTGTTTCAGTCGATTCCAAGTAACAAGATTTAAAAAATAAGAGGTAAGCTCAAATAGAGAAGGTACTAATGATTGAATAAAGATAGTGGTTTGTTCAGGATCTATGCCTATAGCAAGATAATCTAGAGCCACTTGTAAAATATTTTCTCGCACTTTTTTAGGATCTTTTGCATGATCGGTTAATGCTTGTACATCTGCAATCATCACAAACTGCTTACAAGTTTCTTGTAGATCTAGTCGGCTTTTTAGAGATCCTACATAATGACCGATGTGTAAAGGTCCCGTTGGCCGATCTCCTGTTAATACAATTTGTTTGCCCAAAAGTTTAACCCCTGTCATTTTTTTCTTGCAAAAATCTACCTAAAACTCTACCAAAGACAACATTTGAAGATGATAAAGATAAAAAATAGTGAAAAATCATGTTAACATTTAACGGATTTAAGTTGAACTCATGAACTTAAGATTTGATCATTCTAGTTCCTACCAAATCCTACGAAGTTTGGGTAAAGGAGGCATGGGAGAGGTTTTCTTAGCTCAAGAAGGAGTGTCTGGTCGACTGGTTGCTCTTAAAAGGATGCGAGCAGAATTAAAAGACAGCGCGGTCTTAAGAGAGCGTTTTTTAAGAGAAGCTCGGATAACAGCTACCCTGACCCACCCTTCGATTATTCCTGTATTTAACATCTATGCTGATCAGGCAATACCTTATTTTACGATGCCTTATGTGGAAGGAGAAACACTTAAAAAAATCTTAAAAACCGCTTTTGAAGAGGAGAAAATATCTGAGCCTAAACATCCTATTGGAAGCTCAATTATGGCCCTTACTCGTATTTTTCTTTCTGTATGTGAAGCCATTGCTTATACGCATTCTAAAGGAATTCTTCATAGAGATCTAAAACCCGATAACATTATCGTTGGAAAATATGGAGAAGTGCTCATTTTAGACTGGGGTCTAGCTGATTTCATAGGCCAAGAAGAAACCTCTTTTTCTGAGCTCATGAGAAATTATCAGAGCCTTACAAGACCAGGGAAAGTACCCGGGACACTTAACTACCTTGCACCAGAGCGTGCAAAAGGAGAACAATCCACCCCTTTAAGCGATATTTATTCTCTAGGCGTAATTTTATATCAAATACTCACTCTTCGCTTACCTTTTTACCGAACTTCCTTGCGTAGTTTTCGTAAAACTATGCATTTAGAAAAATGGATTAACCCTACAGAGATCGCTCCCTATAGAGATATCTCTGTGCATCTAGTTGATATTGCAAAACGCTGTCTACAACCAACCGCATCCGATCGGTTTGAAAGCGTTGATGATATGATTATTGAGCTTAAAAAATTCATAGAAGGTAAACCTGAATGGATTTTAACAACTGAGCTAGACATTAATCACAAGCAAGATTGGGTCTTTCAGGAAAATATTTTACTTACTAAACATCTAGCTATTACAAGATCTCCAGAGGTTATGGAATGGCTCCAGTTAATGATCTCTAATGATTCCTTTACTGGAAATATTAGGGTTGAAACAGAGGTTTATATTCAATCTCATTCAGAAGGAGTGGGATTATTATTTGTTTCTTCTGAGGTAAATAAGCAAGGAACTTTTCGAGAAGGATATTGTATATGGCTGAGTAAATACCCTATGAGCTGTAGACTCTTTTATGGCAATGCCGAAGTTATGACTGTAAACGATTTAGACATTCCAGAAAACACCGCATTGAATGTGCAGATCGATAAAATGGATAACCATCTTTACGTCTATTTAAATCATATGCTGATCTGTCATTATATAAGCTTGATTCCTTTGCCCGCAGCGCAGCTTGCTTTAGTATCGTCTGATGACTATTTCACCATTTCTAACATTCGGGTCAGCTTAGGAAGTCAAAATGCCATGATTAATTGCTTAGCCATTCCCGATGCTTTTTTAGCTAATAAAAATTATAGCAAGGCGTTATTGGAATATCGACGAATAGGCAACTCTTTTTCTGGGCGCATGGAAGGAAGAGAGGCTTTATTTCGCGCAGGAATTACTCTAATCAAATATGCTGCTGTGCAAAAAAAATCCAGTGAAAGAGAACGGTTGTATTTGTTTGCCTTAGATGAATTTGGCAAACTACGCCACACTCCAGGGGCTCCTTTAGAATACTTAGGCAAATCACTTGTTTATGAGGAAACCCAAGAGATTGAAGAAGAAATTAAATGTTTAGAAATCTGCATCCGTAAGTACTCAAAGCATCCTTTGTTTAAAATGATTGTTGAACAAATTATGATGCGTCTACATCAAACTTCTTCTTGTAAACGTATATCTGCCTACCACTTTGCTCTTTTAGCGCTGCGCCATCTTCCTGAATTATTTATTATCTCAGAAAATAAACGCTTGATTACCCTACTTAATCAGTATCTTGAACCCATTCCCTTTTTTATTCATTTAGACAATCAAGATGAAATGACGAGGTATTTAGATCTTAGCTGCCAACTAGCCTTTTGGTTAGCAAAACCAATTACTCTGATCGAAATTTTAGAAAATACACCACCTCTATTTGTTGCAACCAATGCGTTCTTTGGCTTGCTAGCAATGGGGTTTGATCAGTGGGTAGGAGAAAATTTACACCTCTGCTCTGATCCGGTAGAAGCAGAGAAAATTCAAATTGCTTGCTTAGGGCACAAAAAAGGATTTCCCTTAGCTATTCAAACCTATCTTACTCAATTCCCCGGAGCTAAAAATGCCTCAAGAGCACTCTACTACTTACTTGATCAAGCGATACTAAAAAATAAAATAGATTCTCTGCGCTCAGAAGAGCTCTTGGAGTTATTTATGCAGAACCAACAAGTAGCTCCTCTTGGATTAGAATTGTTATTGCTCCAAAATCGATGGAGCGCAGCGGAAAAACTCATTTCTCATTATAATTTAGAAGACTTGCAAGATGATTCTTCTGTTTTTTACCCACTGATAGGCTGTTGGCTGTGCTATAAACAATCAGAAGCTAAAGCTACTTCTTATCTTAAGAGAGCAATAGATGCTCCGGTTCCAACTAGTCAATTACTACTCAGTTATTTTCTACAGGAGAAAATCACTAATAAAGCTTGGAGTCGGGCAGCTTTAACTTGGGAAAAGATTTCTTTATTTCGCCAACTGCGTTTATTTTTTCATTGTGCTGGAAATCAAAAAAAAGCCAAACTCTATTCTAACCGCATTCATAAAGAAATACACTCTATTCATGTCAAATACCACTATCCCTAGAGTAGAAAAAAGTCAGTTTGCTTATCATGGCTTTTTTGATGTACATATTGATTATTTAAGATGGCCAACAGGCTTTCAAAACACTTATACGCGTCTTGATCTTTGCTCATCTGCAGCAGTTGTTTTAGCCCAGACTATAGATGGACGCTTTATTATCAATTTAGAATATAGACACCCCACTGGAAAATGGTTACTCAGTTGTCCAGGAGGAAGAGTTGACCAAAATGAAACCCCATTAGAAGCTGCTAAAAGAGAGCTACTTGAAGAAACAGGCTATGGAGGAGGAACTTGGCAATCACTTCCTTCTATTTATCCCCTTCCTGCTATAACAGATCAGCAGATATTTTATTTTTTAGCCCAAGATGTCATTCCTCTATCTGTTGCTAAAGTAGAGGAATCGGAACTCATTAAAACTCTATTAAAAACAAAACAAGAGCTCTATCAAGAAATTCAAAATAAAACCCCTGTAGATGGCATCTTATGCACAGCACTATTTTTATGGCAGCTTTTTATCATTTACGGAGCGGATTAGTTACAAAAAAAGCCCTCTAATCATATAATAAATGGAAATAGTCTTAAAGAAAGATCAAGATGGCACTTTTCAAATACCTAGATCCAAAAAACGATATAGCCTTTAAGAAAATATTCGGTACAGAAAAAAACAAAGACATTTTGCTTCATTTCTTAAATGACATCCTCGGCTTTTCTGAAGATCAAAGCATTGTAGATATCGAGTTCTTATCCCCGATTCTAGCCCCTAAGATCGCTGTCAAAAAACAGAGCATTGTCGATGTTTTATGCAAAGACAAGCTGGGAACAAAGTACATCATTGAAATGCAAGTAACAAAAACCAGAGGCTTTGAAAAGCGCGCTCAATATTACGCATCTCAAGTGTATGGTAATCAAGCTAACATTGGAGATGAGTATCATGAGCTTAAGGAAATCATCTTCATAGCTATTGCTGATTGTATCATTTTCCCTAACAAATCCCAGTACAAATCAGATCATGTCATACTCGATAAAGAAACACATGAACATGATCTGAAAGACTTCTCCTTTACCTTTATCGAACTTCCTAAATTCCATAAAAGCAAAGAGGAGTTATCCTCTATAGAAGAAAAATGGTATTACTTTTTCAAACACGCTCATGAAACTACCGAAGAAGAATTACAGGAAATGATCGGTGGCGATACCATTATTCATAGAGCATATACCGCGCTTGATCAGTATTATTGGACTGATAATGAGCTTGCTACTTATGAAGAATTGAAACGCATTCACATGGATAATAAGGCTGCTCTGGCACAACAAATCTATGAGGCTGAAGTCAATGCTAAAAATGCTAAAGCTGAGGGTGAAGCTATAGGTATTGAAAAAGAAAAAATACAAACAGTAAAACGTCTATTGCAGGCAGGCTGTGGGATTGATCTGATCGTTCAAGCTACCAATTTACCTAGAGAACAAGTAGAAAGCTTGAAAGACAAGGAATTATTTGTAGCTTAAAAACCATTGTCTTAATAGGGAATACATTGAAATTTTCTCTCCTTGCGTGCTAATCTGGTTTGTTTATGTAAAACCTCTATATCTATGACGCTATCTAAAAGTTACGAGCCTGAAGAAATCGAAAAGAAGTGGTATCTCTTTTGGGAAGAAAAACAATTTTTTAAAGCAGATCCAGCCTCTTTAAAGCCTGCTTTTTGTATTTGTATGCCCCCACCTAATGTAACCGGTGTGCTGCATATGGGACATGCTCTTGTGAACACTCTGCAGGATGTTTTGATTCGTTGGAAGAGAATGTCGGGCTATGAAACATTATGGGTTCCAGGAACCGATCATGCAGGAATTGCCACTCAAACCGTCGTAGAGCGTCATTTACTAGCAACAGAAGGAAAGAGGCGTAAAGATTTTACAAGAGAAGAATTTTTCGAAGAGATCTGGCAATGGAAGGAAAGAAGTGAAAGTCAAATTTTAAATCAATTAAAGAAGTTAGGTTGCTCCTGTGATTGGTCTCGCCTTTGTTTTACTATGGATAAAGAGCGTAATTTAGCTGTTTGCACCTTATTCAAAAAAATGTTTGATGATGGTTTGATTTACCGCGGAGATTATCTGGTTAATTGGGATCCTATTTCACAAACAGCTCTAGCTGACGATGAGGTAGAGTATGAAGAAAAAAGCTCTTTTCTCTGGTATATTAACTACTGCTTTGAAGATGTTCCAGAACAATTCATAACAGTTGCAACAACCCGCCCTGAAACAATGCTTGGCGATACCGCTCTTGCAGTGTCCATTCGCGATGAACGTTATAAACACCTAATTGGTAAAAGAGTTATTGTTCCTTTTGTAAAAAGAAGCATTCCCATTATAGCAGATCACCTTATCGATCCCTCTTTCGGAACAGGTGTTGTTAAAGTAACTCCTGCACACGATTTGAATGATTATCAGATGGGACAAACACATAAGCTTGATCGTATCAATATTATGACCCCTGATGGCCGGATTAACGAGCAGGGTAAAGAATTCTCAGGCTTAACCATGCAAGAGGCGCGTGTAGCTATTGTAGATGCCCTACAGAAAAGAAATCTTATCAGCAGGATTGAACCTCACAATCACCGCATAGGAATTTCTTATCGCTCAAAGGCCATTATTGAGCCCTATCTTTCCAAACAGTGGTTCGTCCGCGTTAGTCGGTTTAAAGATCGCTTACGCCAGATAGTAAAAGATAAGAAAGTACACTTGATTCCACCTCATTGGGAAAATACCTATTTTCATTGGATTGATCATTTAAGAGATTGGTGTATCTCTCGTCAGCTCTGGTGGGGTCATCGGATCCCCATCTGGTATAATAAAAACAATCCTGATCAGATTCTTGTGTTTGATGGTACTACCCTACCACTTGAAGTACAAAAAGATCCTGATCAGTGGTATCAAGATGAAGATGTACTCGATACCTGGTTTTCTTCAGCAATTTGGCCCTTTAGCACGCTTGGTTGGCCTCATCAGACACAAGAATTAAAGAAGTTTTATCCTAACTCCAGTCTCATTACAGGCCATGATATTTTATTTTTCTGGGTAGCACGAATGATCCTAATGGGAGAATACGTTTTAAATCAGCCCCCTTTTCCCGAGGTTTTTTTGCATGGTCTTATCTATGGAAAATCTTATTGGCGTCACCAAGAAAACGGCTCTATTGCTTATTTAACACACACAGAACGGCTCCCCTATGAACTAGGGCAAACACCTCCTTCAGAGATTCATTCCAAATGGGAAAAGATGTCTAAATCCAAAGGAAACATCATCGATCCTTTGGAAGTTATCGATTTCTACGGAACAGATGCCATGCGCATGGGGCTTTGCGCAAGCGCTACACAAGCGCGTCAAATTGATTTAGATCGCCGCAAGTTTGAAGAATTTAAAAATTTTGTAAACAAAATTTGGAATGGCGCTCGTTTTGTATTTATGAATATTGAGGACTTAAACAAAGATCATTTTGCTTCAGGACTTGATATGTCTATTCTTACTCTAGAGGATCATTGGATTTTTTCCTTGCTAAACCGCACCATTCAAAGTGTAAATGGCTATTTAAAAGAATATGCTTTTGATAAAGCGCTTTCTACAGCTTATGATTTTTTCTGGAACCAATTCTGTGCTTATTATGTAGAACTGGTTAAACCTCTCTTGGCAAATCCTGCAAGCCCCGACAGGAAAAACAAACAAAAAATCCTTTCTTTAGTTTTACTTAGCTCTATTCGTCTACTGCATCCTATAGCACCTTTTGTAACAGAAGAGCTCTTTGATAAAATCAAGCAAAAACTGAATTCTCAAACAGAAAATAAAACAGATCCTTATACTCAAGAGGCGCTAATAGCACTTAAGAGCTCTGCTTGTATCGTATCAAATTATCCACAAGTTGTTCTAGAAGATATCCGTCCTGATGTGGAAGAAACATTTGCCTTCTTAGATCAAGTAACCCATGCCATCCGTACTATTCGAGCTGAAATGCAAATGCCACCAAATATGGCTATTGATCTATTTATTCAAGCGCCGTCCCATGATGAACAAAGGATTGCTCTAGAGAAAAATTGCAACTTCTTAAAAGCACTTATCCGCATCCAATCTATTACCTTTACAGAAGAAATTCAGAATCTCCCCTTTAGTGCAGAAATGCTGATTGGCTCCTTAAAGTTACAGATTCCCCTACCACAAGAATTAAAAATTAGAGAGAAAATCCGTTTGGTTAAGGAAAAGGAAAAACTCATCCAACAACAAAATAAACTTCGCACTCAACTTGCTAACACAAATTTTCTAGAAAAGGCTCCTGCTTCTCTTGTAAGTACCTTAAAAGATCATCTTTCCCAAGCGGAAAAAAAACTTGAAGAAACTATAGAAAAACTAGATCAGTTAGAGTGCTAATTAAAATCTCCAATCTAGCGCTATATCTATTTCATTCACTTTTGAGCCATTCCCAAATCTACCCTCATAACCTAAAGACATACTAAAACCGCCTTGAGAAGAGAGAAGGATTTGCACGCCTACAAGAGCTTGGTCTATTACTTGGTTAAAGCTAGTCACGGAAAAATTAGGAGAGCAAAAAGTTTCCTCACGAAAACTAGCAGTATAATGTCTACCTGTTAAAGGAGTTGTTCTCAGCCAACCTACGTTGACGCTAGGGGCTAAGCACATATTGCAGAAAACCCATTCTTTGACGAATTTCAGATTGATTAAAGAGCGTAAAAAAGAAGCATATTTTCTTTTTACGCTTAAGTCTATGGAACCAGATCCACTCTCATGAAAGCTTTCTTGAAAGATATTCAACTGATCAATCAAAAATTCTGGTTGCACAAAGAAGTGATAGAAGGGTTCTAACTTAAAACCTGCTAATACAATCTCGGAAAGATCCCAAGTAGTGGGATGGCTACTTGCTACACGAGATATCCCTGGAAATACGACTTTTCGATCTACGTCATAGAAATTACCTGTTCCCAATATAAGAAAGTCAAAATAAAAACTTCCACAATCATATCCTATGTAAGGACCTAAATAGCCTGAATCTGCTCTAGCTTTCCCGGCTTGATTTTTCCAATGTAAATGAGAGTAGGAATAACCAAGACCAAACCCGAGTGTCCAATCATTACTAAATAGATGATCTATTCCAGCTGCTACTCCATAGGTGTGATTGGTAAATCCAATAGCTTCTTGACCTAGCTGCAGACGATTTTTTTGCGAATAGACAAGCCCTAGTGGGTTTATCCAAAGGTTGGTGGATTCGCAGAAATTATAGCAACAAGTTGTCTGATTTGCTCCTAAAAAGATATTTGCTACACTAAAGTTATTTTCTAATTCGTTTAAGGCAAGTGCTCCAAATTGAGAGGGAGTTAATCTATTTAAAGCTTGTGCATACTGGTTTATTGGAAGTTCTAATAAAGCTTCTGTAACCGTAACAAGATCAGCATCAGTAAAGTCAAAAGAAGAACAGAACAGATAATCCACTACAGCTCCTGCATTGCCATTTGGTCTAGCAGGTAGAATCAAAGAAGAGACAAGAATAAGGAGTTGTGCTTGAGTAGGAAAATAATTGATGGTGTAATTAAGGGGCCTAGTACTAAAAGTACTGCTAAATTGTCCTATAACAGATCCTGCGGTAAGAAAGGTATAGGTTGTCCCTTCCAAATATACCCCAGGATCTGGACTTACTTGCAAGACTCCATTCAATGTGGCAGCTCCTGTAACCTGAAGCAAACTACTAGCTTCAAGCTCATCGATTTCTATGTTTAATATCCCAGAAGAGCCTTGGGTATAATTTCCATTTATGGTTAGAGTTCCAATCGAGCTACCAGGTTTAACTATGCCGTGGTTGATTACATTTTCTACAGATCCTATGCCAGCTAGCATTGCATTAGTAGATATCTCTAATCCTCCTCCTATTTTTCCTTTCATCATAAGAGTGCCTTCCTGAATAGAAACTGTACCTGAAAAACAGGAACAATCACTTAGAATGGTTATCATTCCAGGTCCTTGTTTGATCAAGCTTCCGCCTCCACTGATAATCCCCTCATATGTTCCAGAACTTATTTGATCAAATACCAATTGAGCGTCGCTTAAGATATTTCCTTGTAAACTATTTGTATTTCCTTGCAGAACTCCAGCATTCACCGTAGTTCCTCCAGAGTAGTTATTATGACCCGTTAGAATAAGAGTTCCTAAACCCTGTTTTATAAAAGCACCAGAACCTCGGATGGCTCCTGCATAGCTTGTATGATTAGAAGTATCTTGAATCAGTGTCTTATCTCCTAAAATAACTTCTCCTCCTATACCACTTAGATCGCCTATGGTTTGAAATGAATCTGTAATGTTACTTATGTCAAAGATTCCTGCATGAATAGTAACAGATCCTGTAGAAGAGAGTTTTCCTGATCCTGAAAGAGCTAATGTCCCAGCATTGATCATTGTTCCTCCAGAATAGACATTAGCTCCGCTCAAAGTCAATGTCCCACTACCCTGCTTAATAAAAGACCCTGTTCCATTAATGATTCCTACATAACTCGTGTCATTTTCAGCTGCTGTAATCAGCGTTTTTTCTCCTAAGAGAATATTTCCTCCTCCAATTAGCTCCCCAATGGTTTGCGATGAAGCAGTGATGTTACTGATATCAAAATTTCCTACATTGATAATAACAGTCCCAGTAGGAGATACTGTTCCTGAACCTGAAAGAGCTAATGTCCCTAAGGTGACCATTGTTCCTCCAGAATACGTATTGGATCCTGTAAAAACCACTGTTCCGTTATTTTGTTTAGTAACAACCCCAGTTCCTGAGAGAATTCCATCATATGTTCCTGTATGTGCTTGATCGAACACTACAGAAGCATTATTTAGAATATTTCCTTGTAGGCTGGTTGTATTTCCTTGTAAGACCCCTCTGTTAACTATGGTTCCTCCAGAATACGTATTAGCTCCTGCTAAGATGAGTTTTCCGGATCCTTGTTTAATAAGAGCGCCGGTCCCGCTAATGACTCCTGCGTAACTTGTATGATTAGAATTTCCAGTGATTAATGTATTCGCCCCCAATAAAACTTGACTTCCCATAACCCCATCAAGGCTTCCAATGCTGCGTGCTCCATTAGCTTCTGTGATATCAAAAATACTATTTACTCCGCTTAGAATAACAGGGCTATTTGTTGCTAAAGAACCATTACCAGAAAGTGCAATTCTCCCAGAAGAGATCGTTGTTGCTCCGGTATAAGTATTTGTTGCGCTCAGTGTGAGGGTTCCTGTTCCTTGCTTAGTGAAAGAACCAATCCCACTAATTACTCCTGCATAAATTGTGTCGTCAAGCGATCCTGCAATGAGCGTCTTTGCTCCTAAGACAACTTCCCCTCCTATACCGCTTAAATTATAAATAGTTTGTGATGAAGCTGAAATAGAACTAATATCAAAGGTTCCTGCATTAATGGTAACAGATCCCGCAGAAAGCAACCTTCCTAACAGAGATAATCTCCCGGCATTAACGGTTGTCCCTCCAGTGTGGTTACTACCTTTTAAGATAAGTTCTCCTATGTTTTGCTTGATTACAGCCCCCGGTCCTGTGATATTTCCATTGTATATTCCATTATCAACTTGATCAAATATGACTAAGGCATCATTTATGATATCTCCTTGCAGACTGGTTGTATTTCCTTGTAAAACCCCTCCACTGATTATAGTTCCTCCAGAATAGGTATTCGCATTGCTTAAGATAAGCAATCCTGTATTTTGCTTGATTACGTTACCAGATCCTGAAATCACCCCGGCGTATTGGCCTAAACTACTTTGGTCAAAAATAAGAGAAGCATCATTTATGATATCTCCTTGCAGACTGGTTGTATTACCTTGTAAAACCCCTCCACTGATTGTAGTTCCTCCAGAATAGGTATTCGCATTGCTTAAGATAAGTGTTCCTGTATTTTGCTTGGTTAAAACACCAGATCCTGAAATCACCCCAGCATACTGGCCTAAGCTAACTTGATCAAAAACAAGAGAAGCATTATTTAGAATATTTCCTTGCAAGCTGGTTGTATTTCCTTGTAAAACCCCTCCACTGATTGTAGTTCCTCCAGAATAGGTGTTATCTCCTATTAAGATTAACATTTGTGGTCCCTGTTTAATCATAGAACCAGCCCCACTAATAACCCCTCTATAAACTGTAGAAAGCGCTCCTCCTACAATTAATGTTTTTTCTCCTAATACAATTTCTCCTCCAGATCCGCACAAACTGCTGATCGTTTGAGAATCAGATCCAATAGCGCTGATATCAAGTATTCCTCCAGAACTGACTATCACTTTACCAGTAGGGACTAAAGTTCCAGTTTTAGAAAGGGCTAATAAACCACCAACGATTACTGTCCCTCCAGTATAGTTATTCTTCCCCTCTAAAATGAGCTCTCCACCACCTGATCTCATAAGAGCTCCTGAATCCAGGATCCCTGATAAAGTCAAAGAAGAAGAGGAAGGAACATTAATCTTAAAAGATTTATTCAATGCGCTAAATATACGGTATTGATCTACGTTCCCATCGATTACTAAAGAATCCCCTGTAGATGTCGTAAATATCCCTTCCATTTCAATTTCAGGCAGATCGCTAAAAATTTGCACTCTGCCAAGGCCGGGATCAAATGTAACGGTATTGATTTGCGAGCTTACTGAAGCATTTAAATCATGAATTGCTTGCCTAAGACTTCCAGTTCCACTATCTGCATTGTTTGTAACCCTAAACTCAAATCCCCATACAGATCTAGAGCTCAAAAGTAAAACTAAAAGTAACAGAGCTTTCATTTATCATCTTTTTTATATCAATTTATTTTATAAATAGTAAAATATATTTACTAAAACAAGAAAAATAAAATTACTTATAGTAGTTATAGCTTTTGAAATATATAAGGCAGGGCGTTTTAACTAAAATCTTTTGATAGTTTTTGGCGGAAAAATAT
>JBAUFS010000050.1:0-52974 GCA_049679255.1 Candidatus Rhabdochlamydia sp. | reverse complement strand
TTTTCAGAGCGCATAAAGAACGAAATTAGATAATGAATAAATATTGAAAGAGGCATCATTCCCACTTCTTTACAACCCGAAGGGGCAAATCATACGCAAAATAAATTTATATTAAAGAAGAAAATTTTCCTATTTTCTCAAAAAGGAAACTCAAGGCCTTGGATGATAACTTTGAAAGGCTTCTATGATATGCTTATTGCTTAAGTGTGTATAGCGATCTGTTGTTGCAATGCTACTATGTCCTAACAACTCTTGGATAACGCGTAAATCAGCCCCATTTTCTAATAGATGAGTAGCAAAAGAGTGCCGCAGTGTATGAGGTGAAATAGACTTGGTAATCCCTACTTGCTTTGCATAAGCTTTTAGTTGTCTCCAAATAGAGAAGCGATCGATTCGCTTTTGTTTTGTATTGATAAACAATGCCTCAATTTTTGCATCAGGTGGACGATAATGAAGTAAATAATAATCAACTGTTTCTACAGCTGATGCAGCAACAGGAACGATCCTCTCTTTTTTTCCTTTTCCTATTACACGAATCGTGTGATCGGAGAAATCTTGTATATTTAATCCACAAATCTCTGAAACACGTAAGCCCGAAGCGTATATAACCTGCAGAATTGCTCGATCTCTTGCACCTAACTCCGTATTAAGATCTGGGGCTAATAAGAGTTTTTCTACTTCTGTAAACGTTAAAATATCAGGTATCAGCTGCCATATTTTAGGCGCATCAATCGACAACCCAATCTCGTTTTTAATGAGCTCTTCTCTATATAAAAAACGCAAAAAAATCTTCACGCTAACCAGCATCCTGCAAACAGAGCTACTAGCATATCCTTTTAATTGCAATTTATGTGCAAAGGCTAATACATCTTCTTCTGTAATTTGCTGTAGATTACTCTGTTTTAAAACCTGAAAGAATCCCTTTAGATCACAAGCATAGGCTTGAAGAGTGTGCTGAGAAAGACCTTTCTCAGAAGAGAGATAACAAAGAAAATCTTGTAGAGATTGCTGTAACATAAGTCACCTTTTACATGACTAGCAATAGAAAAACAAGTCCGGTTAGGCAATTTTTGGCTGATTTTTTCCAAACGTGAAGAAACATAACAAATAAATGTCAGCCAAACAGCAACAAGGTTTTCTAGGTTGAGCATATAAACAATTCTCTTGAACATTATATTGCTCCTTCTAATTCTTTGATGCAATTAACCTAGAACTGGTTGACGATTTCATGTTTCTATGTTATTTTCTAGGTTCATCTTGAGAAAGGCAGTATTATATGCTAGAAGAATTACTTGCAAAGCCAGAAAATAAAACGATTGAGTTCAAAGAAAATGCTCAGCCAATTCAAAAAATTGTCCAAACCGTGATCGCGTTTGCTAACACGGCTGGAGGCACTCTCATTATTGGAGTCAAGGGAGAAACCAAAGAAGTCGTTGGAGTAACAAACATCCTAGAAGATGAAGAACGAGTAGCCAATGCTGTTGCTGATTCCGTAAGCCCGTCTATTCTCCCAAATTTGCAATTCCATTCCTGGCGAGGGCGTGATATTCTCATTGTGACGGTTCCTCATAGCTTTGCCCCTTTTTATCTTAAAGCCAAAGGTGAAAGGGATGGTGTCTATGTCCGCCTTGGCTCAACAAACCGCATAGCCGATGCATCTCTTATTGCTGAGATCAAACGACTCAAAGAACACACTTCATTCGATCAATCACCTGAAATGAGATCAATACCTGATGAATTGGATTTTGATCTGGCACGCCAACTATTTTCCTCGTTGAATAAACCGTTTACAAAATCCACTGCCAAATCGTTAGAATTGCTAGTAAACTATCAAGAAAAATTATACCCAACAAAAGGAGCCGTTCTCCTCTTTGGAAAAAATCGTAACCAACTGTTTCCTGATCCTTTGATTCGATTGGCTCGATTCAAAGGGATTACAAAATATGAAGTAATTGATCAAGCTGAAATCAAAAGCCCCCTCTCGATTGCTATTGATGAAATTCTGGCTTTTATTCAACGCAATACTTCCCTAGGAGCTAAAATTCACTCGATTCGCAGAGAAGATATTCCTGAATATCCTCCTGTAGCTGTAAGAGAAACCGTGATTAACGCAATCCTACACACAGACTATTCAACGCAACGATCCCCGATCCAAATAGCTATTTTTGATAATAGACTAGAAGTCACTAACCCAGGCCCATTGCCTTTCGGTCTGAGTCTAGAAACTGCTTTGTCCGGTGTTTCTCAGCTTCGCAACAAGGTATTGGGTAGAGTATTTCGAGAATTGCAACTAATCGAGCAATGGGGATCGGGGCTTAATCGCATCAGTAGCGTCTGCAAACAACAAAAAATTGCTGCCCCAAAATTTGAAGAACTAGATCACTTTTTTCGCGTAACCCTCTATCCAAGAACAACAAAAGTTATACCCTCTCAATTGTGGCATGTAGCCATCATTGAACACATCAAACAACATGGCAAAATCTCTGCTATGGAAGCTGAGAAGATCTGGAAATTATCTCGCAGAACGACTACTAGCCGCCTGAAAAAGATGTGTCAAGAAGGGATCCTTGTTGAACTCTCTACCGGACCTTTTGATCCCTATAAAATGTTTATTTTAAGCGAACCTAGAAATCAACCTAGAAAAACCTAGAAGTTCAATTTTTCTAGGTTAGTGAGCTTAAATAACTCATGTTACATATTTTGGCTGATTTTCCAAACGTAAAGAAACATAATAAAGAAGTGACAGCCAAATAGCAGCTAAAAGAATGGCTGCACACTTGACTAAAACGTTTTCTGTTAAGGCATATAAAGCAGTTGAAGTGATAATTCCTACACAGCCTGTAGCAATGAGAACTAGGCGATCGTAGAGCCCCTCTTTATTACTTTGCAACGACTGAGTTAAGTCATATACCCTAAGTACAGAGAAAGCTATTGTGGGAATTAAGCTTAAAACAGCAGATAAAGTAACAAATGCAGCTCCCGGTATAAAAGAAACAGCAAGTCCTAGAAGACCAATCCCTGCAAGACCAATCCCTAAATAATTAAACATCATATTTTTATAAGCAACTTCTTGTACTTTTTTTATTGTAGAGCTCATAGTAGTGTGATCCATTTCTTTAATGAGCTCTATGCAATTTCTATTAGTCATACGCTTCATATAGGCTGCTTTAGTTTTTTCTTTTTTAGAAATTTCCCTAGGAAAACGATGTGTTACATATGCATCTATATTTTTATAATAAGACTTATTAGAATTCGTAATATCCTCTATTGATTTCTTGGCATACCTTTCTCGAAGCTTTGTCCTTAATTGTTCTTGTAGCGGTTCAGATACACTGATTTGCTCTTGTAGAAATTTTGCAATTGCTTCTTCTTTTTCCTGGGGAGATGCCTGTTGCAAATCGCTTAATCTCTTATCTAACTCTTGTTGAAAACCACGCTGTTCATGCAACTTCATTGATGTAAGTAGCAACATAAGAAACACAGCTGAATTACTAAGCACGGTGGTTGTTTTGCTAAGAATTCCCGATACGACGATAACTGTTTTGAAAGAAGCAATACTGCTAGACAAACTTAAACCTAAGCTTGAAAAATAGAAAACACCGGACAAGAATTGCATGGCGCTACGAACTTGCTTTACCTCATTTGCCCTTTGCCCGGCCACATCTTTAATGTGAGCAGCTTGTTCGATATTTAGACCTGCTAAATAAAAGTTATTTCCTGCTGAAACAAAACTTAAGCATTTCACAAAGCTTAAAATATTAGAATCCTCTTTAGGCAACATCCTTTTACATTGCATAGCTAAATTACCGAGTACACCTAAAGTGTTTAAAGCTAAATCACTAAAGTTATCACGATTCTTATAGGAATCAAGCGGTAAAACAAACTGCTTAAGTGTTTCTAATGTTATTAAATGGCTCATATAAGTTACCTTTTTAGAACTAAATTATAACACAAAATCAAATAAAAATCTATTAAACAAAGAATATTAACAATAAATTAATATTAAGAATATATTAAAATTAACCGTTTCGCTCTAAACGTTTCGTAGAAGATAAAGGTTTTGCTAAGATTTTTTGAGAAGCTATATTACTTACTTCGCGCAGCTGGCTTAAGCTGCTTTTTCTATACACAACATACTTAAGGTCTTTTTCCCATTGTTCTTTTACCTGTGGATTTTTTAAAATCTGTTCTAAACGCTCTTCTAAAATCTTTAGCTCTAAATCTTTTTTAGGTCCTTTTAAAGAGAGTATGTTTTTGGCTTCTTCATATAGGCTTTGAATCTCTAAAGCTAATATACAGTCTTCTTCTAAACCTGAGATCAACCGCTGATTCCAAAAATACTTTGAAGTCTTTTTAAGCGCCGAAATCTTATTTCTTAGCGATATCTTATTAGGAAAGTTTCTTTGTGCATATTCCTGACGAATTGCTATGCGTAAATCTTTAGATAGCTTTTTAAATGAATTATGAACATCTTGATCCCATTCTTCTTTTTGAGAAATAAACTTCTGAAATATCTCTAAAGAAGGGTGAGCTTGTTTCCAAAGAACATCTTTTTGAGTCAACAAATGATAATAATACCCTAAAAATCCCTCTCCAAGGGCTCCTACGGCTAAAGCACCTGCTAACTGAATAAGGGATAAGCCAAAGCCTAATGTTACCCCAGTAAGCGCAATTAAGGATATTCCAAGCAATATGGCGATTGTAATGACAATAGCCTTGTCATATTTACCACAAGGAGTATCTGATAGGGTTTTTTTAGCAAGGTATGCTCTTGATCCTATTGATAGAGTTGTGATTAAAAAAGATAAGGCAGAAATCGCAATCCCAATACCAAATGGCAGAGTTAACAGCCCAACCACAGATAGAATAGCACCTAGTAAATTAATGATGAGAAAAGCTGTGTGAATCCTTTTTGTTTTAGTACTTTCTACACGTGCACGTCCCATTAATTTTTTTATCTTCTTTTTAGCATTTTCTTGCACTTGAGAACTTCCTTCATTGGCTCTTACTAATAGCCCCATTCTACAAGCCTTATCGACTGCTTGGGCAACAGGAAGGCTCGTTGTCTCTTTAAGCTGTACCCATTGACGTGTCTTAAGCTTATGTTGGTTAATCAAAAGACCCAGTGCTTCTAAAGGAGTAAATTCCCAATAGTCTTTATCGGCTAGGCCTAATAATTTATGAACTTCATCTGAGCCTTCTTGCGCTTGCAAAATTTGTAAAAGTTCATCTAGATCGGGTTGTCCCACTTGTGTATTTTTTAGACTATCTAGTACAAGCTTTTGTGCTTTTTGTTTAAAATGTTGTTTTTTAAGCTCTTGCTTTTCAGGGGGCAGAGTACTCCAAGATGCTTGTAACTGATCTAAATGACTAGAAATAGGTATATTTTGAATAAGCCCTTGTAAAGCTAGAGCGTCTTCTTGTTTAAGAAGATCACTAAGATTTTGATCTTGAGCTAATTGATAACCATTTTGAACAGCAGCTAAGCCATATAATGCTCCAAATATCAGTGTATTTGTATCATTTAGAACACCATTTGCTATTGATAGAGAAGAAGAGCTTGTGATTTCTTTGGCTAAAGAGGTACATAAGTATCCAGTAAATGTGCTATAGCCTACGATTCGAGCTTGTGTATTAACCATATCTACAGCTTTTTCCAGACTGCTTGGAACTGTTTCACCTTCTTTAGAAGATAGTGCATTTGCAAAGACTTTTAGACAGCCCAAAGTATCAAAGACTTGTGTTTCGTCTTTTTTTAGTAAAAGATCTGGATTGTGTAAAAAAATATCCTTTGGGATAGCCATAGTTTACTCTATAATTAATTCTGCTTCTATTTTATCAAATAAATATTAAGATCTATTAAACAATAATTATTAAATGACTAAAAATGATTGATTTAATTAAATAATTAGTTGGTATTTTTTTTCATAATGTGTTGTAAATAAGAAATTTAAAAAATTTAAGCTTTAACTAACTTGTTATTAAGTAGATAGCGAATGTTTTCGCTTATATGAAATATGCTGAATTTCTGTAAAAAATTGTTTTAGAATATGATTCGAGATAGTAACCTTTAATACAAAAAAAAGCTCTTTACTAGCAATTAATTACAGCAAGAGCTTAACTTAAAAAGTACAAATTAATTATTTTTTCAGAACTAATTCATGTATTGATAACCAGAATCATCAAACTTAGGTTTTTCTAATTCTACTTTCCACATTTTAGGTGTAAGTACCACAGGTACAGGTTTCATAAGCAAGTAATCTTCTAATTTTTGCAATTTTTGATTTACATCAATTAAGGGACTCTGCTTAGGAGATATTACATCTAAACCTTGCGCTTCTTTTATTTCCTTCAAGCCATGTAAAAATGGATTCGAGTCTTCTAAAACTGCACATTTTTTAAGGAGTTCATATAAGCCTTTATCAACTTTTATCTCTGAACCTTGAGTTTCTTTAACCGGCTTTTTTCTCAATGAAAGCCTGCTAAATGAATTGCGAAATCCTTTCTTAAAAGATTCACTTGTTTTTGTTTCCAAATCTTGAGTTTCTTTAACCGGCTTTTTTCTCAATGAAAACCTGCTAAATGAATTGCGAAACACTTCACCACTTGTTTTTGATTGATTATCAATCACTTTTATATTCAGATTTTTTTGAACAGAAGACCTTCTAAGTGGAAAATTGGGATAATTTTCCATATTTTTTGATGGAGAAATACTCATATTATTTAATATCCTTTAGTTATTTTTTTATAAAAATTAAATTATGTTTTTTTATTTTAAAACTTTTAAATATAGATTTAAATTTTACATAAGAATGTAACTAAATCATGATAGTAAGTTTTAATTAAAATTATTATAATAATAATTATAAATATAAACAAATTAATTTTAAATTAATTTGTTTATATTCCATTAATTAATCATATTAAAATTTAAAAAATTGACTTTAAAATATTAATAACCATAAGTTTAAAAAAAGAATCATCCTATTATTACGAAATATCTATGAGGTAGCTCTTCTATTTTTTATGATTAGGCAATATATTGAGCCTTAAGATTAGTGAGGCGCCTTATATCGAAGATGTTAAAAATCTGGAGTAGTGCTTTCTAAAAAGCAAAGAAATTTGCTATGTTAGTTTTTTAAGAAGTTTTTTGGAGATATCTATTATGCCACGAGCACTTTTTCTTGTTTTAGCCCTTGTTACAGGTTGCAATTTGAGCCTAATTCCTCAAGAAGACCATAAACAACAAACACAAGCAGCCCTAAAGCCTGTTGTTGCCATTGCTCCCGTTATTGATAGCACAGAAGAAGATAGCATTTGGAGCCTATCCAATGAATTCACTTATTGCATTAACCACCAACTTGCGCAAAAAAATCATCTTTCTTTAATAAATCTTGATAAAACTCGTGCAACTACTCAACAACTCGTCTTAAGCCAAAACCCTTTTGGACAAGATATGAGCTGGCTCAAAAAGGTATTTTCCCATCATGGATTTGTAGTGTTTCTCGAACTTGTAGAACATAACGAAATGGCAAGACAAGACGATAAAAAAATCATTGATTCCAAAAAGTGCTCCGCTGAACTTTTAATGACCATGCGTGTGCGCGTTTTTGATTTGCGAAAAGATGAGCCTAAAGTAATTTTGCAGGAGCTAGTACATGAATCTCACTTTATTCCTAGACCCTTTACACGCAGTAATTTTCAACAAGAAAAATGGGGTCATGAAATGTTTACAATCTCTCCAATGGGTCTTGCACATTCACAATTTATCAAACATGTCTGTAACCGTCTTGAAGATTACATTCTCTTAGCAGCTCATAACGATTAAAAAGGGCTCTTGATGTTAATTTCTTCCATAAGCGGCGACTATTTGACAGGGATTCTGTTATTTGGAACCATTGGATTATTTACCCTATTTATTGCTAGGTCTCGTGGTTTTTTTCATGATCGATCTTACACAAATATCCCTTTTTCTTTAGCGCAGCTTTTAGGCGTTTTTGCCATCTATTTATGTATGACCCTCTTAGGACTACCGATTTTAATTACTTTATCTAAGCTTATCTACCCACTAATAGAGCCAGAAACCTCTTTTCCTGTGTTTATTTTAAGTTGGCTGCAACTTTTTATCATAATGGTTACCTTCTTCTTAATTAGAGCTGCTTTATCTAGCCAAAATAGAACTATTTGGAAACACATTTGGAAAAAGCAAAGCCAATCTTTAGCGCAAGACATAGGAATGGGTATATTAACATGGGTGATTAGTTTTCCCGTTGTTATTGCGGTAGGTCAGCTTTTTGACTTTATTCTTTATCTTTTTTTTCACTTAGAAACCTATGAACAAGTAGCTGTCCGCTATCTTAAAAAATCTATCTACTCACCTTCTCAACTTATACCCGCTTTAATTATGATCACACTTGCTGCGCCTATTATTGAAGAGCTGCTTTTTCGAGGATGTTTACAGTCTTATTTGAAAAGATATATGAAAAAAAGCTTGGCAATTATCTTTTCTTCTATTTGTTTTTCTGCATTTCATTTCTCATTTAGCCAAGGAATTGGTAATATTTCTTTGCTTTTTTCTTTATTTGTATTTGCTCTTTTCCTAGGGTTTATCTATGAGCGTCAAGGTTCTTTATTTGCGTCGATTAGTCTACATATGACTTTAAACATAGTAAGTGTAGCCCGTATCCTTCTATCTTCCACGGAATAAAAAAAATATTATCGATTTAAAGGAACAAAGTATGATATGTACCAGAAAAGAAAGAGAGGATCTAGAAAAAATGGCAGCTACTCGCCGTGATGTTCAGAGCTTTGGCATTTCTGATATAGGGCTTTCACGTGCCAATAATGAAGATGCATGGAAAGAAATTCCAGAAAAGCGCTTTTACGCTTTAGCAGATGGAATGGGTGGTCATAATGCAGGCGAAATAGCCTCTTATACCGCAGTGGAAAGCATTTGTTCATCCATTCAAGAACTGCCTAGTATAGAATCTATCCAAGAGCTTTTAAAGCATATGAAAAAGGCTGTCTACCAAGCTAATAAAACAGTATTGCAAAAAGCAAAGCAAGCTAAAGAGTATAAAGGGATGGGAACTACTCTTTGCTGTTTTATGTTATTTGATGATTACTTGGTCTATGCTCATGTAGGAGATAGCCGATTGTACCGTATACGCAACCGCATTGAACAATTAACCAAAGATCATAAAATTCGTCATATTCAATGGGGACAGCCATCTGATGGCTCTAAACACACTCGCCCCTTATTATTCCGCAATGTGATTACACGCGCCATTGGCACTCATATAGAAGTAGAACCAGATGTAGGAAGTTATGGCGTACAATCAGGTGATATTTATCTTTTATGCAGCGATGGTCTTTCTAATTTAGTCAATGATGAAGCTATACATAGCATCTTAAAACTCCCTTGTTCTTTAGAGGTAAAAGGAAACCAGCTTTTGCAAAAAGCTTTAAAAAATGGAGGACATGACAATATTACTTTATTGTTAGTAAATATTCTATGATCAGCACTGCTATTTACCTAGACAATAATGCAACTACCCCACTTGCACAAGAATCTTTAGATGCTCTTATCAAAGAGGGCACAGCGCCTGTAGGAAATCCTTCTTCTATCCATCGCTTTGGACAAGCAGCTAAAAAAAGATTACAAGGTTATAGAGATACTATTGCCACTTACCTCGCGGTTGCCTCTGACCAGATTATATTTACATCAGGCGGTACAGAATCCATGAATCTTTTGATCTATGGCATGTTAGAAAATAGGCTAAATGCACATGTCATCACTTCTGATGTAGAACACGCCTGTATTTATAACAACTTGACCCTATTGCAAAAAAGAGGCACTCGTGTGTCTTTTTTGCAAGCCGGACTACACGGAACTGTTCACCCAGACCAAATTGAAAAAGCAATCCTTCCTTCAACACGCATGATTGTCCTCTCAGCTGTAAATAGTGAAACAGGAGTAAAAACCGATATAGATGCGATTGCTCAAATAGCAAAAAAAAACGATATTGCTTTCCTAGTTGATGCAGTAGCTCTTCTAGGAAAAGAAACCTTTTCTATTCCGAGCGGTGTTTCAGCTATGGGTTTTTCCGGGCACAAATTACATGCCCCTAAGGGAATAGGTTGTGCTTTTATACGTCCAGAATTAGATCTATACCCTTTTATTACAGGAGGAAGCCAAGAATTCAATCGACGCTCTGGTACACAAAACTTAAGCGGGATTGCGGCAATGGCCGCTGCAGTAGAGTGCTTGTATGAGCATTTACCCTCTGCTACAGAAAAAATGGCTGAGTTAAGAGATCAACTAGAAGCTTACCTTATAGAACAAGCAGCTCCTGTTATTATTAATGGCTCTGGGAAGAGAATCTGCAATACGAGCAATCTTTGCTTTCCTGGCGTTCAAGGAGAAGATCTAATCATTGCACTGGATATGAGAGGTATTGCAGTAAGCCATGGATCTGCTTGTTCATCTGGGGCTCTAGAGCCTTCTCGTATCCTTGTAAATATGGGCATTTCCCACCCGCTTGCCAGGTCTTCTATTCGGATCTCCTTATCTCGCATGACTACAGAAGAAGAGATTCAATTAGCAAGTTCACTTATTGCTAAAACAATTAAAGATCTTCGCTCTTAAGAAATGGTTTTTACCAATACGGTTTTAATGGCCAAAAAGGAAATCTCTTCCACAATCAATTCAAAGCGATCAATCCGTACGCTATCTCCTTGAGAAGGATTGTGATTTAATGCTTTTACCACTATCTCTCCTAAAGTTTCTGCATTCTGGTAGGAAAGATGCACGCCAAATTGTTTATTAAATTCATCAAGACGCATTTGAGCAGGAAAACTGCGATCTACAACCACATGAAAAGCATTGGGCAAAATATCAGAAAAAGACTCCCAAATAGAAGACTTTCCAAAGATTTCATGTACAATTGCATCTAAGGTTAAAACTCCTCTAGCTAGGCCTTTACGATCCAATACAACGGCTAAGCTCTGATTATTATGACGAAATTGTTTTAAAATATCTAAAATCGATGTTGTTTGAGCAATAAACCAAGGAGACCTTGCGTACTCTTTTACCCGCTTATTCTCAGGAATGCGAAGCAAATCTCTTAAATAAGCAACCGCAATAATATTTTGTGGGTGACGGTGGTAGATGGGAACAAAGACTATTTGTTTGCCTTCTATAAAACGGCGCAGTTCTTTTATCGTACAAAAAGCGGGAACAAGGGGTATTTGCGTTAAAGGTTGTGTGATATCTTTAGCTATTTTTGCTTTTAAAGAAAAAATATTTGCTACAATCGTATTTAATTCTTGTTTATTGGAATGATCAGAAGGGCTTTCTCTTTCCTCAATAGCATTTTGTAGCTCCTCACGAGAAAGATAGGCTGTAGAAGAGATGGGGTTCCCGATTAAATGATTAATCCATCTACAAAGTAGATCTAAGATAAAGATGATAGGACGCAATAATAAAGAGAAGAAGTATAAAAAAGGCACTCCAAATAATACCATATGCTCTGCATAACGCCTACCTAAAGACATAGGGGTAATCTCTGCAAAAATCAAAACAAGAATGATCTGCGATAAAGGAGCAAAATCAGGATTTAAACCAATAGCATCATAGAAACGACGCGAGCACTCCGAACCAAAAAATAAAGCGGTATTTACTCCAATCAGTGTTGTTCCAAATAAAAGAGCGGGATGATTTAGCAAATAATTTAACCAAAGAGCACTTTTTTTCTTCTTACTAACATAGTATTGCAAGCGTACTTTATTAAAAGAAACACAAGCCATTTCCGTCATAGAAAAAAAACCTTGTACAACTAAACAAAGAAGAGTAAGAGAGAGAAAAGCCTTCCAAGATTGCATCAAGAGCTTCCTTTTGAAGAAGAAATCTTTAACCGTCTTACGTATATACGACGTACACGTTTATGGTCTGAGGATAATACATGAAATAAAAAGCCATGAGCCGTATGTTTAAATCCCGCTTTAGGGATATCTCCTATTTGCTCTGTTAGCCAGCCTCCTAAAGTAATCATATTATTCATACTTGGCAAAGCTAACCCAAAGATCTTTTCAAATTCAGAAAGTTCTAGTTTGCCGCTTGCAATAATAATCCCTTTGCCAGATGAAGTGTAATCAGCTTTTTCATCTCGTGCGTCTGCGATCTCTCCAACAACTGTTTCTACTAAATCCTCCAAAGCAATTAAGCCCGATACAGACCCATACTCATCAACTACTAAAGCTAAAAACTCTTGTCTATCAAGCATTTGTCTCAAAAGTATAGGAGCTGAAGTCATTTCAGGAACAAAAAAGGGTTTTTGTAAAATAGCTATCATATCTTTTGGTTGCTGTAGTTTTTCCTTATATAGAAAATAGATTTGGCTGGTCATGATGCCGATTACAGAATCGAGGTTCTTTTGACAAACGGGAACCCGCGAACATTGCTGATCCACAAACATACGCACAAGCTTTGCCAAGGGCTCTTCTAAATCAAAGAATAGGATGTCGGCCCTTGGTCTCATCAATTCTTTGACCTGAGATTCACTTAACTGTAAATAACCTTGTATGAGTTCTGCTTCTTCTTCATTTAGCACTCCTAACTGACGAGATGCCTTTAAAGCATATTCTAATTCATCAACTGAGATATCAGGTTCTTTTTTCAAGAAAAAAAACAATAATCTCATCAAAAATTGCGTAATGGCTACTAAAACTTTTCTAACCGGTAAAAAAAAGTTTTGTATCCGATAGATATAAGGAGCTACTCGATAAGAAATCACATCATTATTAGCAAGGCCGATTGACTTAGGAATCATTTCACCAAATAGCAAAGTCAATACAAGAGGCAAGCCAATATGTAAAATCCATGCGGAAAAAGCCCCAAATAAACTAGATATGACATTCTGAAATAAAATATTGGTAATTACATTCAATACTAGAATCGTAATGATTAGATCACGGGGAGAAGAGAGCAGGTGAGCAACTAATTGCTTGCGTCGATCTACATCTGCTCTAAAGACCTTAACCTTCATCGAAGATAAAGAAAACAATGCTACTTCTGAACAGGAAAAAAAAGCAGAAGAGAGAAGAAGTAAAACCAATAGAAAAACAGCAAAAGCTAATCCCAAAGAATCACTCATCTTTTGTAAAATAGACTTTCAATTGCCCCTCGGGAACTAGCCCTAAGCCCTTCATCAATGTTAACTCAATCCATGCTGGGTCTTTTTGAGAGTTAATTTGTAACTTTAAATCTTCTTTTTCTTCCAATAAAAATTGTTTTTCAGATTGAAGGGCGTATAATTGACATTTAAGCACTTCTAATACCTGTTTTTTTTTTTTCATGGCATGTAAATACATAAAGCAACAGCACAGCATACACAATAATACCCATCCATATTGAAAAAAAGCATTTTTTCTAAGAATGGGTTTATGGATTTTATTCTTAATCCTCTCGTTTGATCGCATATAACTAGCAAAGCCCTCTAAAATTTAATACTTAGAGTATCTGTTCTTTTTTTTCTACTTTAAGCCACGGGCAAAGTAATCCCTTTCTGTTTCATATATTTCCCATCTCGATCTCTATAAGAGACTAAGCACTCTTCTGAGCTTTGATAAAATAACACTTGCGCTAATCCTTCATTGGCATAGATTTTGGCAGGAAGAGGTGTAGTGTTAGAAATCTCTAAAGTCACATATCCTTCCCATTCAGGCTCAAAAGGTGTTACATTCACAATAATGCCACAGCGCGCATAAGTAGACTTGCCTACACAAACCGCAAGCACATTTCTTGGAATCCGAAATTTCTCCACACTACGAGCCAGCGCAAAAGAATTGGGAGGAATCATACATTCGTCTGCTTCTATAGGGACAAAAGATTCTTCGCTAAAGTTTTTCGGATCTACGATACAGTTATATATATTTGTAAAAATTTTAAATTGTCTAGCCACTCTTAAATCATAACCATAACTTGAGAGCCCAAAACTAATCACTTTTTTTCCTTCTACGTAGCGCACCTGCTCTTTTACAAAAGGATCAATCATTTCATGTTCTTCTGCCATGTAACGAATCCAACGATCTGATTGTAGAGTCATATTGATTTTCTCTCCTTAATATTTAGGTTTATAGATTACACTTCTTAAAAGAGATAGGTATAGCGCGTGAATTCGATTTCTTGCTAGAGTTTTCATTAGTCACTGATCACAAGGTTCAAATTATGCCCGATAGCTTTACCCATTCATCTTGGAATAAAAAGGATGATTCTGCTGAGATTCCATTAAGACCGCAAGCCTTATCGGAATTCGTGGGACAAGAGAGCGTTGTTAAACGTCTAGAAGTATCTATCTTAGCGGCTAAGCAAAGAAATGAACCGCTTGGGCATTGCCTTTTTCATGGTCCTCCTGGACTAGGCAAAACCACCTTAGGGACTATTTTATCCAAAGCTATGCAAACAGATCTTGTACTTACCTCAGGCCCTTCCATTGAAAAAGCAGGTGATTTGGCAGGTATTTTAACTAATCTAAAAGAGGGCGATATTTTATTTATCGATGAAATTCATCGTTTAAATAGAGCCATTGAAGAGTATCTCTACGCTGCTATGGAAGATTTTTTTCTGGATTTAATGATTGATTCTGGTCCTGCCGCTCGCAGTATTCAAGTAAAACTCAATCGTTTTACTCTAGTAGGAGCCACTACCCGTGTAGGGCTTTTAAGCAGTCCTATGCGCTCTCGTTTCACTCTAAATTTCAGACTGAATTATTATTGTTTTACATTCCTAGAGAAAATTATTATGCGAACAGGACAAATTTTAGGAATATCTCTTACAAAAGAAGCTTGTCTATCCATTGCAAGGCGTGCAAGAGGAACTCCTAGAATTGCCAATAACCTCTTAAAATGGGTTCGTGATTTTGCACAAATTAAAGGTTTTAGCCAAATTGATGAACCTCTTGCAAACGAAGCATTAAATATGTTAGAAATCGACGAACTAGGCTTAGATGAGATGGATAAAAAAATCTTGTCCACTTTAATTGATTATTATCAAGGAGGACCTGTTGGCATTAGCACAATAGCCGCAGCTCTTTCTGAAGAAATTCATACCCTAGAAGAAGTATATGAACCTTATTTAATTACTCAAGGATTTTTAAAACGTACGCCAAGAGGTCGAGAAGCTACCGCATTGGCTTATGAGCACCTTAAAATCCCTTTTAAAACTTGATGGAGATCTTTGTATGAAGCTACTGCTTGCTTTTGTAACGCTTTCATTAACTGCGCATAGCTTATGCTATAGTAAAGAAGCGTCTGTAAACATACAGACCCTAAGTGATATTTCTAAGAAATACAAGCCTCAAACGATTAAAATCTTACTTCATAAAGACCTACCTCAAGCTTTTTTAGAAGCTAAAGGTCGTTATTTCGTTTATAACCCTCAAAATGATTTCCTACTGGCAAGCGGCATTTATTCTAAAAAACAACCCATTCTCTCTCAAGAAGCAGGACTAAAATGGGGTGAGCTCTTTCCTGGAGTTTCTCAAATTCGCCTTGTTCCAGCAGATCTCAAAAGCAGCATATTGGTTAATGGGATTGAATACAAAGGCTGCGTAGAAATATATGATATCAAAGGAAAACTTCACATTATCAATGAGATTGATATTGAAAATTACCTAAGATCCGTACTTTCTCTTCAAACCTTCTCTGAAGTAGATGAAGAAGTCATGGATGCTCTGGCCATTATTGCACGAACTAAAGCCTATTATTTAGCAAATAAAGATCCTCGTTTGCACTGGCATGTTACTAGCTCAGAAATTGATTACCAAGGCAGCGCCCTCGCTTGTCAAAATTCTCCTATTCCAGCTTGTATCTTTCGCACGCGTAATATGATTCTTACCTATCAATCAGCCCCATTTGAAGCCTCCTGGACAGAAGATAGCGCAGGAAAAACCGCTTCATTCTCTAGCATTTTTCGTAAAAACGTCACAGCTCCTTCAGGAGTTGATTCCCCTATTGCATCTGCACAAAGAGAGGATCATAATTGGTCTTTTGTCATCTCAAAACAACAATTAGCTCATCTATTAGAGGCTAAAAACATACAAGCATTAGATCTTTATCAGGATGCAGATTCGCATAAGGTTTACGCTATTCGTTATAAAGATGGCGGTGAGCTAAAACAGATGGACTTCTTCACCCTACAGAAAAAATTAGGTGCAAAACTCAAAAGTAACGACTTTACCATTGATGTAGATGAAAAAGCAATACGCTTTACAGGCCATGGAAAAGGACATGGAGTTGGACTATGTCTATTTAGTGCTGTCTGCATGGCAAAAAATGCAAAAAAAACCCCTGAGATTTTAAGTCATTTTTTTCCTAATACTAAGCTAGAGCATATAGAGAGATTATCTATTAACTAATAAGTTTAAAGAATTTTCTAAATAAAAAAATTCTTGAGATGACATTTCCAAGGTATGAAGCAGTCGTTATTTCCCAAAGGAGAAGATTATGCACTTAGAAGAGCTTCAGCAACTAGTAAAAAAAGGCGAATCGGAATATGTAGAATTCAAAAAAACAACAGGACAAAGAGCAGAAGCGACTAAAACAATTTGTGCATTGCTTAATGGTCTTGGTGGATTTATCTTTTTTGGAATCTCTGATAAAGGAGAAATAATGGGTCAACAAGTAACAGCAAAAACCTTAGAAGACATTGCTCATGAATTGCGTAGAATTGAACCTCCCGTGTTCCCTGAAATTACAACTATCTCTATCGGCAAGGATAAAGTAATCATTGCTATTCATATTCCTGGAAAAATGGGAACTTATTGTTACGATGGCCGCCCTTATATTCGACACGGACCCACTACGCAAATTATGCCCCGCGGAGAATATGAAAAGCGTATTTTACATAAATTTCATGCTCATCGTAGGTGGGAAAACGAATTAGCTCCTAAATGGGTATCCATCAAAGATCTAGACGAAGAAGAGATTCAAACGACTCTTCAAAATGCTGTAAAATTAGGGCGAATGAAAAATCCTACTCATACCGACTCAGAATCTATCCTTCGTGGATTAGGACTTTTTGATGATGGGCACCTTATTAATGCTGCTGTTGCATTATATGGCAAAAGTGAAAGGCTTTTTTCAAGTTACCCTCAGTTAGCCCTTAGACTTGCTCGTTTTAGAGGCTCGGATCGATTAACCGGTTTCATGGATAACCGTGATTATTGGGGCAATGCTTTTAATCTACTAAGAAGAAGTGAGTTATTTTTATTAGATCACGTGCCCATTGCTGGCCGTGTGGTACCAGGAAAAATCATCCGTGAAGACTATCCTCTTTATCCCCCTCTTGGAACTCGAGAAGCTATAGCAAATGCAGTGTGTCATCGAGATTACACTCTTCCAGGAGGAGCTGTTGCAATTGCCATGTATGATGAGCGTTTAGAAATCATTAATCCTGGAATTCTACCTTTTGATATGACTCCAGAAAAATTAACCCGCCCTCATGAGTCAAAACCATGGAACCCGATTATTGCTAGCGTCTTTTACCGTGCAGGAGTTATTGAAAAATGGGGAACAGGAACGCTCAACATTATTGAATGGTGCAAAGAAAGTGGCAACCCAGAGCCAGTGTGGGAAGTCCGAACTCAATCAGTTATAACTGTTTTTTTACCTTCTATCTTTTTCTCAACGGGGAAAAGACCTGAAGAGCAAGTATTAGAGATCTTAGAGTCAAGGCCCGAGTCAAGGCCCGAGTCAAGGCCCGAGTCATTAGAAGATGCAGTAGTAAATTTTCTCCAAAAAGGGCCCCTATCTAAAGCAGAAATATCTAGGAATTTGGGGCACAAGCATATTTCTGGAGGATTGAAAAAAGCCATTTGCAACCTACTTGAGAAGGGAATAATTACTTATACCATCCCTGAAAAATCTAATAGCAGATTGCAGAAATACAAATTGAAGAAAAACTAATAGAATTAGATTTCTTTTTTTCTAAATATAACCTATCTTGAATTGATATTCTAATTCATGTCTTATCTTAACCAATCTATAATCTGTTGATGAACCTGATCAGAATAGAGTAACCCCAAATGACCCGATGGTATTTTTCTTTGATGATCGGAAGAAAGCAAAGAAGATTTTCTAACTAGAACATCATACTCTCCGGTGATTTCGTATGTATAACTAACAAAATCAGGATCAAATTCTTTACGATCATTAATATCTTTTTGATTTAATACATTTCCAATATTAATGATTTTACCTATCTTCTGATAGGAGTTTTTCGAATAAAGCCAAAAAACAATAGTTTGCGCAAGCACTCCACCCCGCGAATGGCCAATTAAATCAATTTTAACATCATTTTTACCATGCTTTTCATATTGAGCCTCTATTTCTAAAAATTTTTCATGAATAATCTCATAATCTTTATCGGTAATACTGCCATTTGGTAGATTAACTGTATAAATGGGACCTAAAGAATTAGGGTTTAAATAATTCATTCTCTTTGCTAGATCAATCCATGCAGATTGATTATGATAATTACCATGGATAAGTAAAATAGGCCTTTTATCTACTTGTTCTTTTATAATAGATTTAGGGTTGAGATTATAAAAATTAAACGCTTTTTTCTGTCCCAAAGGATAATAAAATCCTGCCTTAATAGATGACAAAGGCTCTGATAATAAGGTTCCAAGAACCATAGAAGTCTTAAACCATTTATTTTCTTGCAAAATCTCTACAAATTTTTGTATTTTCCTTTGATAAACGCTACTGACTCTCTCGTATAAAGATGGAGGTGCTAAGTTCAACGAAACAGAACTAGAACTAGACGAAATATTACTAAAATTAATCATATTAATTCTCCTAACTAATAACAGAGGTTAATTTTATCCTAAAAATAGAATTCTGTATATATTTTTTTAAAATTATAACAATTGTTAATGAGTTATTTTCATTTTATTACCTTAAATAAACAGAAATGTTAATTATCATAATGTGAAAAAGTATTCAAAATGTAATACGACTTGCTATTTAAAATGACTTGACGCAGAGAATAGAACACAACTTTTAAGAATCCTGGTATACAATGACCTTGAAGAATAAGGCCACGTCTCAACCCTGTGAAAGTTTTATCACATTTTTATAGTTGCTCAGAATTTCAACTTAATGCTACGATGCCCTTTGCCGGGGATCTTTTGGAACTGCAGAGTCTGAACCAGGTCAGAACTGGAAAGTAGCAGCCTTAAGGAATTTCTGTTGTGCTAGAAATTAATCTCCGGCATTTATTTAAAAAGTAAAAGCCATTCCACCAAATACAGCTTGAAAGATCGTTTTGCTATCATGATGTATGCAACTTCTTCTCTGAGATATCTGCTCTGGCGCTGTTCCAATACCATATAAAAAGACCATCTGATATCCCACATAAAACTTTATCCATGAAGCTGGAGTCCAGCCTGCTTGCGCAGAAACTTCAGTAAAAAGTCCTGCCCTTACTCGCTCTTTCTTGCTTTGTAGAGACTTTTCCAATCTTAAATTATTTGCCATACCCCCTGCTTTGGCAGCTATGTTCCAATAGGTGACATCTGTTGGATTAGATTGTAAAAGACAGCCCAATTGCAATCCAAACATATCATTACGTATATTTACAAAATAAGGGTTCACAATAGCATTAGTGATTGATAGAAGCTTTAACTTCTCTTCCAGGCGAAAGTAGTGAAAACCAAACAAGGTGGCAAAGGAAAAGTAATTTTGTGCTCTTGGAGTTAAATAATACCAATAATTTGCTTCTCCTGCACAAAAAGCCACACGGTATTTTTCCCTAACTAGATCAGCTACTGGGAAACTAGCAGCATTTTGCTTTAAAGGAATAAGCAGGTTTTGATTACCAGAAACCGACTTATTAAAACCCCAAGAGTTAACATGTAAGTAGTTAAATTCCAAGCTATTGGTGCAGTCAGCTGTATAAATAATTCCTACGCGATAGCCCGGTTTAAAATCAAACTTGCGCACATTAGATAAAGCACTTGTCTCAGTAGTTGTGTTTCTAACAAGTGTTGTTTTTTCTATGTCATTACGCTTTAAGTAGATATATTCACCATAAAAGTCTAAACTACTCTCTGCGGAAGCAGTAGAGGCACAAATCCATGCTCCGCAAGCAATACTAATAACCCATTGTTTTCTTTTCATAAGACCCATCTTTTTCATAAAAAAATATTTTGTAATATATATCATCTGCGCTTTATAAACTTAAGCAAAAAAATCCTTTCTTACTGTATTTAATGCACTTACAAGACTTTATAAAGCAAAAAAATGATTCTTTCAATCATAAATTAAAAATTTATTAATTTTAAATTAATAAATAAATAAGGGTTTTTTTTAAATAAAATAAACAAATGTATGATAGAATAGAGTATTAAAATGAGAATTTATTATGCCTGTTAAACCATTATCTACAGATTGTCCTAATTACAGGAAAATATCTTCCCTACCTTTCATAGGAAAGATATCCTGTCCTACGGTGGTATCTAGTTTTTTTTCTTCTTTTTTCAGTCCTTTTAATCCTTATTCCGATGAACCTTCCGCACCTTCAATCTTTCTAAATGAAGGAAACAAAGGAATCATCAATCAAATAACAAACTTCAGCAAGACCTTAGAACGGTATCATCCCGGGAAAATAAGAATAGTACTTGATGAGTTTACAGAAAAATATGAAGAAGCTAAAGAAAACTTACCTTCTTTAAAGGATACGCACAGAGAGACATTAGAAGAATTTAACAAAAAATACAACAAACTTCTTCTAATAGAACTGCCTAATGAGCAAAAGAATAAAATAGAGACTTCTTTTAATAAGTTTTCTGAAAAGTTTAAAGCACTTATAAATGCTTACGATCCCGAAAAGATCAAAGAAGCTTATGATTTGCTTGATGCATTTAACGAAACTGTCATGCAATCGAATCAATTATATATCGGATTGGGTAAAGTGGTTGGTTATATTGAAAGCAAACATCTATTTTTGCAAACATTCAAAGAACAGCTCAACTCCATTATTTTGCTAAAAGAGCAATTTAATCCTAATCTAGAAGATCAAGGTTTTAGCCAAATTACTAAAAAAGCAGCTAACCGTGCTAGATTACTCGATTTAATTGCAGATGTTAATACTATTCTTAAAACACTTATCCCTGAGGCCAGCCTTAAGACAATCGGTAAGAATCACTACGTTAAAAAAGAGTTGCTTGAAACCATATTGCAGAAGAGTGAAGAAGTTACTTCTTTTATGCAAACACATATAGAAAAGCATAGAAAAACCGTATTCAAAAAAATAAGAGTCTATCTTAATGATGATACTTCCTCTTTTGAGGACCTACAAAAAAAATTAGAGCGCTTACCTAATGATAAAAAAGCCCAAGATTTATTATTAGATCTCAAAAAAATGAGATTCTATCTTAAAGATGATGCTCCGCGTTCTTCTTGTAATGCTCTAAAAGAAGAATTAGGACGTCTATTAAAAGAGCAATCTTATCTTTTTACTAAAAGAGAGAAAATGGCTTTGGACTGCCTTTTAGAGAAATTATCTGTTATTTCTAATGGAAAGCATTTTAATAAAGAAGATTTACAAGAACGATTGAATCAATGTAGAGAGATCATTAAAAAATTAGTACCAAAAGAAACCATTTTTTCGCAAATAACCGCTTCCCTTTCTAAACTAGGGATCTTTCTTATAAAGAAGAACATAGCACCTGATGAGCACAAACGTTTAATAGCTCTCTTAAATGAATTTACCAAGAATCCCAAAATCTCTTTTAAAGAAAATGAAAAAGAAAAATTTTTAGATTTAAAAGAAGCACTCTCATTTGATCCTAGTCAACCTATACCTGAAGAAAAAGTATCCGCTTTACAACCTAAAGAGTGCCTTGAGTTGGTAAAAAAAATCGAAAAACGCCCCCCTTCTAAAGAAGGAAGTAAATTAGCTATTGAACAAGAACTACAAAAATTAGCAAAGCATGCAACAAATCTTAGTTTTATGATGTTCATTGATAAAATTTTTTTTCATCCCACTAGAGGCTCTCTATTTTACCGCAATATCATACAAAAATCTGAAGAATTGAAAAGCTGCCCTAAACAGTTATTCCTTAATGAGCTTAAAATGCAGGGGTTTTCTACCTGGAAAATCGCTGCAGCAAAGGTCTGGTTTTTTGTCACTAAACACTTAGGGATAGAAAGCTATATCCACAAAACCATTTCTCGTACAATAAGCAACTATTCTAAAACGATTTATCAAAAATTAGATCAAGAAGGCACTCATGACCAATTCCATGATTTGAGCCAGAAAATAGTAGAAAATGCAACAATATACTTTCACCTATTGGGCTCTTCCATCTTAAATGCTAAAAAAGATGCACAAAGATTTCCAAATCCAGAACAAATCACTACTCTAATTGTAAATCAGCTTTTATCTTCAAAGCTAGGAGACAATGAAGCACCCCTCAAAGATCTTAATCTTCAAGATCTGTATAGTAAATTAGTAGATGACCTTGTGGAAAAATCAGAATCATCTCTCTTAAAATGGATTCTATCTTACTTAGATAAGCCCGCTCTTATTTCTTCCATTATTGAAACAAGCATAGACTCTCTTCTCAAGCCAGCTCCTAATGGGAATGCTTCTACATTAGATCTTTTAATCCGTGATAGTCTTAGAATACTCTATAAAAAATTACAACAGCTAGAAGAAGAAGAAGAGCAAGCACTGTCTCCTAACTCCTTTGCAGAGGAATTGGCAGAAAAGCTCATGCACTCCCTTAATGAATATAGAGATGCTCAACAAATGGCCTCTTCTACAAAGATTGCTGTTGCTAGAGCAAACTTCATGAGTGAATTACGCAAACAGTCTCCAAAATTAGATGGAATACTTGATCAACAAGTAAAAAATTATGAGCAGACTAATTATAATGCAGCGCTATTATTAGACTTTCAAAAAACTCAAGTCCTACAAGAAAAAGATAAAGAAGCTCTCTTTATTTTACCTGTTCTTCTAGACAAAATAATGACACCTCTAAAAAAACTTGATCATCTTCTCCCGCATGTGTCTTCAGAGAATACAACGCAAGAAAATACTGTATCTATAACTGAGGTACTAAGTGATAAAACAAATGCTCTTATAAGAGATAAGGTCGATCAGGTAATTAAAGAAAAAGTCACACTTGCACTTACAAAATTACTAGCAACCCCTCCTTCTGAAGAAGCCCTGTATGATTGGATCTATCAAGGCTTAGTGTTAACTAATCAAGCATTGGAGCGCCCTAAAGAAAATAAAGAGAAACAAGATGCTGTGAAAGAAGAGATTACAGAACTCTTAAGCGATATTAGTGCCTCTATTGCTAATACAGTGCCTGCAATTGCTATTAAGGATTTCACAAAGATGAAGCGTTTATCATCAAAGCTAGCAGAGAAGGTCCCCTATGATGTAGCAGCTCTAATCTCTCCTGTAATCCAGGGATGTTTACAGAACATTATAGGCTTAGCAACAGAAAAAGCTTTGTATCGCCCGGAGCTTGTGGCTCAATTAGGGAGAAGCATAATTCCTGTAACTACTTTTTAAGAGCTTTCCCAGCTTTCAAATCGCCATTGTAAATGGGCAATTTTTCTTCTTAAAGCACCTTCTACGTCAATTCCTTTACTATCCGCTGTCATTAAAACATCGATTAAAGAGTTAGCTATTTGCTCTTCTGTATCTAATGGTAAAAGTTCTGATTTAACAGGAAAACCATTTGTCTTAAGTCGGTGTAAAATCTTCTGCGCTCGAGCTAAACTGGGAAGATTTTCTGAAATGCCGCTAAGAGCTCCTTTAGATTCCATTTTTTTGATCTTCTGCCAGTTTTCTGCAATTTCTTCTATATTATGTACTTTTAAGTTGTCAAAAACATGAGGATGACGACGAATCAGTTTTTCGTTAATATTCGATAAAATATGGGTTAAATCAAATCGTTTATCCTTCTGTGCAATTTTAGCACAAAAAAGAAGCGTATAAAGCATATCCCCTAATTCTTCCATAATCGGTTCATCTAGATCCTGATCGATGGCTTCTATCACTTCATGCACTTCTTCGAGAAGATAGGGTTGTAAACTCTTTAAGCTTTGCCTGCAAGACCATTCGCAGTTATTGATAATTTTATCTATTGTTTCTATCAAATCAGTGAATTCTTTCATAAGAGCCTTATAAAAATGGGTTTCCTAAAGGATCCTATCATTTTTTCCCTGTTTTATTTAAGCTAAATAAAAACCCTTCCAAGAGACTTTATGCAACGACAATTCACAGCAACTGTATACATTATTAGAGAGGACAAAGTTCTTCTGCTAATGCACCCTAAATTCCATAAATGGCTCCCTCCAGGAGGACATTTAGAAGAGAATGAAACCCCTCATGAATGCGCTTTAAGAGAAGTATTAGAGGAAACAGGCTTAAATATTGGTTTTTACCAAGATGAATATTTTCAAGTATCTCATAAAAATGCCTATAGCATCCCGCGTCCTTTTTTATGCTTATTGGAAGAAATCCCAGCTTGGAATCAGATTCCCATGCACCAACATATAGATTTTATATTTGTTGGATATCCGATTGAGGAGGGTTTAGTTAAAGAATTCTCTTATCGGTGGTTTTCTAAGAGGGAAGTTTTAGAATTAAAAGAAGAAGAAATTTTTCCTGATGCCAAACAAATTATTTATGAAATATTTAACTCAAATCTCTCTTTAGTAAAGGTTTAAATATGCGAGGGCTTTTTATTGCTTCCACTGGTCAGCATATTGGCAAAACCACAGCCTGCTTAGGTCTTTTCTCTGGATTGCATAAGATTTTTTCTTCTTTAGGTTATATGAAACCCATTGGACAACAACACATTACTACAAAGCAAGGTATACAGGTGGATAAAGACGTACTGGTCTTTAAAAAACATTTTGCATTGACCGATTCTTTAGAATCCATGAGCCCCATTTTAATTCCCGCTGGTTTCACTCGTGATTTTTTAGACAAAAAAATCCACATTGATGATTTACGTAAAAAAATGATCAGCTCTTTCAAAACAATCCAAGAAAACAAGCAATTGGTTCTTGTAGAAGGTACCGGGCATTGTGGAGTAGGTTCTATTATTCACCTAAATAATGCCCAAGTAGCCAAAGAATTAAACCTTCCTTTAATTTTAATCTCTTCAGGAGGATTGGGCTCTAGCTTTGATGATCTAATGCTAAACATTACCCTATGTAATCAATACAAGCTATCTATACTAGGGGTAATTCTTAATCGTGTACTACCTGAAAAACAAGAAATGATCCAGCATTATATGAGAAAAGCACTTAAACGCTGGGATCTGCCTTTACTAGGATGCATCCCTTTTGATCCTTTTTTAAGCACTTTTTCCATGGGGGACTTTGAGCTATTATTTCAAACTTCTATTATTACAGGGTCTAATTACAGGTTTCGTCACTTCGATCGTATTCGATTGGTTGCAACCTCTGTCGAGAGCTACCGTGAAATGATTTTACCTAACCAACTCATTATTACACCTTCTAATCGTGAAGATATTATTTTAGCCACTCTTAATAAGCATTTAGAATTACTAGATACCCATAAAGAAGGTCTTTGTGCGGGAATGATTTTAACAGGAGATTTTACTCCCCGCCATTATTTAATAGAGCAACTAGCAAAAGCTGATATTCCCGTTCTTTATACGCCTTTACATAGTTATACAGCGATGCAAAAAATTTCTGCTTTCACTGCAAAAATTTCGACAGAAGATCTCGATAAGATTGAAGAAGCTATTTCTATTGCAGAAAGCCATATTGATTTCTCTTTATTGCAATCTGCTCTTAATGGTAGCTAACCATTCAGAGCAAGCGTTTATTAAATGACTGGAATCAAGATTTTTTAAACAGGCTCCTGTGGCACATTTTCTTAAAAGAGGGCAGCGCGACCAAAACTGCATTCCATAAGGACAACTACCCTGCACAGAAAAATGTTGTTGCCCGATCGGGCGATAGCGATCTGCCAACGAAGGCCCAAATATGCTAAAAGAAGGGGTGTCCGTTGTTGCGCATAAATGAAGGGCCGCTGAATCTACACAAATCACTCCATCCATTTTGCTCATTAAATTCTGCCATAAAGGTAAACTCAATTCTCCTATACACAGAGATTGAGATTTAAACCTTTGAACCATATAATCAGCTTGTTGTTTTTCAGATTTAGTATGGTATACAAAGACAAAGCATACGGAGTATTGAGTGCTAATGTGAGTTAATAAAGAACATAATGTCTCTACTTGTATCTCTTTGTTTGGCCAACGAGAATGTGCTGCTATCATTAGGCGCATGGGTACTTTAAGAGATCTATTGGCTAATAGAGCCTCTAATCTATTTTTTTCTAAGAATGTTAAATTTAGAGAAATTGGTTGCGGAAAAAAAACCGCATCATCGTTAAAATAATGCTGAATCAATTGCAAATATTTCATTTGCGCGTTGACCGTTTTAGCAAGGGATATTTTTTTCGTAGTGACTAAAAGATTCATTCTTTCTTGTACATGAGTAGAATCAAAACCGATTTTTTCTTTAGCCCTTGCTAAGAGGGTTACACAAGCGGATTTGGTGTTTCCTTGTAAATCGAATAATAGATCGTATTTTTTAGAGCGCAGGTTTTTCAGAGTGCTTAGAAAATTTTTCCAAGCGCTTAAAGAAGAGCGCCAGGCTTTAGTATCGATTATGATAATATGAGAGGGCAAAGATGAGGCCAATAATAAAGAAGCATTTGGTTCTTCCACTACCCAATCAATCGTTGCTTCTGGGAATCGAGCGCGTAAATATTGCAATGTAGGCAATGTTTGAATAACATCTCCAATGGAAGAGGTTTTAACTAAAAGAATAGAAAAAGATGAGCTTTGCATATCAAAACAGAATATCCTTCAGTAAAATATAGCCAAAGTAAAAAAATCATGATAAAATTAAAAATTTATTTTATGTGAGTATATAAACAATGAAATATATAGGATCTTCCCGGCAACCAACAGCACTCTATTGCATTGCTTTAACAGAAATTTGTAGGCGTATTGCTTTTGGCGCTATTGCTTATTTATTTTTCTTATATATCGCCGATTTTCAATATTTTACAGAACATGCTTCTGGTCAAATAGGAGCTGTATTTCTCTTAATTACCATTTTTCTACCTATATTAGGTGGATTTATAGTAGAGCGTATTCAGTATCGCCTCTCTGTTATTTGGGGTGTTTTATTAAATGCAATAGGCTGTTTTCTGATCCTAACCAGCTCTTTACCCTTTTTGTTTATTGCTCTTGTTTTGGTAGCTTTTGGAAATGCTTTATTTCAACCAGGTAGCTACGCTCTCTTAGGTACGTTTTATCAACAAAGGCCTCATTTAAGAGATGCCGGCTTTTCCATTTACTATGCTCTCATAAGCTTAGGGCCGCTTTTTGCATTTTGGATCCTAAACTCTTTAGCCGACTTAAAGAACCTGCAGGCAGCTTTTGCAATAGCAGGTAGCATTGGATTGATTGGTTTAATCCCATTAGGCATAGCTTTAAAACAATATAATAGGCTTAAACTCCAAGCTGCAGAAAATGCTTTTTCTCCTCTTCACAAGCAAGAAAAAGACAGAATTTGGGTAGCCGTTATTCTCATCCTATTTTCTATTATCTTTTGGATAGCGCAAGATTTAAGCCACACGACGTTAAATCCATTATTGGTTGAACATAGCCCTTCTATAGCTAAAATTCTTCCCTTTGATATGCAGCTTTTTTCTATGCAGAGCTTATACTTCATCTTAATTGCGCTTGTTCTAGCAAAAGTCTATCTTTTTTCTTATAAAAAACGCTCTTATAGCAATGCTATCCTAAAAATTTCTTTAGCTTTTTTCATCTTGAGCATTTGCTTTGCCATGCTTACTTTGGATAGTTTCGAGTTGAATTTTGGTTCATTTGTAACAAGTTCGGTATTTACCGTATATTTTTTCGTTGTCCTAGCAGAATTGCTCTTAGCTCCTATCGGCCTTTCTTTAATTACACGCTTATCCCCACGCCGTTATACAGCTGTTTTAATCGGTATTTGGATCACCTGTTTTAATGCTGCTTTTTATTTAAAAGATTTAGCTTTTCTATTTATTCCAAGTTCCATTTCTCCGCATATGCTTTTTGAAACAGTAGCGATACTGTTAATTATCATAGGCTTGTTTATATTTGCTCTTTCCAAAAAATTAAACCGCATGTGTCATTTTGAGCTCTTTTAAGTATCCTTTGAAATCCTCTGGAATTTTTGCTTTGACTGTTATTATCTGACGAGAGATGGGATGTGGGAAACGCAAAATATATGCATGCAATAAATGACGTATAGGAGAAATCTTACAAAAAAAATGCTTTGCATAGAGGGCATCACCTAAAATAGAATGTCCTATATAACTCAAATGCACACGAAGCTGATGGGTCCTGCCTGTCATGGGCTGACATAGAAGAAGAGAAGCGCTTTTACTGCGTTTTAAACAACGCCATAGAGTAACAGCTCTTTTTGCATCAGGTGTAGTAGCTACCCCATATAGGCTCTGACCTTGATAACTCTTTAATTTTGCAATAGACCGATCTATTTTCCCTTCTTCTTGCAAAATCTGTCTATCTACTAATGCTAGATAAAATTTCTCTACAGAATGCTCTTTAAATAGAGCAATCAATTTTTGTAAAATAGATGTATTTTTCACAAAAATTAAAGCACCTGAGGTCTCTTTATCTAAGCGGTGACCAAGCAACCATCTACCTTTTAATAAAGGCTGTAAAACCTTCATATCACTTGTTAACATTGCAGGCTTATTGCAGATAAGCAGGTATTCATCCTGGTATAAAATCTCTAAGTATTTTGAATGAAGAGTTTGGGTCTGATATAAGATCACCACATCCCCTATCTTTAGAGGATGGGTAGAAAAGCTCTCAATGATTCCGTTTACAGTGCACAATTTTGTATCAATTGCCAACTTTAGAGACTTAACCGAGATGTCTTTGCATTGCAGTCTTAAAAATGCAAGTAAAGACATCCCTTCATGCTCTTTTTTCAATTGGACTTTACATAGAATCTTTTTCATCAAAATGCTCAAGAAAATCTATCGTGACTCTCACTCCAGATCCTGTAGCTAAAGTAGGATGATAAGATTTAGGCTTTGATAAATAAGCCACTCCTGCAATATCCAGGTGTGCCCAAGCTGCTTTCTTAATAAATTGCTGTAAAAAAGCTGCTGCAGTACAAGAAGATGCCGGACGGCCACCTATATTTTTCAGATCAGCAATCTCTGATTTCAGCATTTCGGTATACTCTGGGTATAAGGGAAGACGCCAAAGCCGCTCATCTGTTCTAAGCGCTGCTTTTTGCAGACCTCTTACAAGAGAATCATCGTTAGAAAAAAGACCCGCTGCTTCTTCTCCAAGCGCAATTACAATGGCACCTGTTAAAGTAGCAAAATCAATTACAACAGATGGATCATATGTATCTTCAACATAAGAGAGAGCATCTGCTAAAACAAGTCTTCCCTCTGCATCTGTGTTACCAATTTCCACCGTTTTCCCTAAACGACTGGTATATACATCCCCTGGCTTATAACTACCAGGACCTATTGCATTTTCCGCTAAAGCAAGCACACCAATAACGTTTTTCTTAATTTCTAGACTGCAAAGACTCTGCATGACACCCAATACACAAGCACTACCAGCCATGTCGCATTTCATTGCCTCTATATGACCTGTGGTTTTTAAATTAAGACCACCTGTATCAAAAGTAATTCCTTTTCCTACAAGAGCTATTTTCTCTTTAGAAGAAGGGTCTCCCATATATTCTAAAACAACTAAAGCAGGAGGATGAGCACTCCCTTTCCCCACAGCTAGCAATAAGTTCATTCGCTCTTTTTCTAATTGCTTTTCATGCAAAACTACAACTTTAAGTTTTTTACAGTCTTTACTTAAGTCCTTTGCTGCTTGGATTAAACCTTCCACGTTAGAATCATCTGCATTTCTATTCACTAAATCACGTGCAAGATATACACCCTGCATAATCCGCTCCACCTTCTTCATAAAAGAAGCATGAGATGGGTCTATACCGCAAATGCATGCAGTTTCTAAAGGCTCATTAAGAGGGGTGCTTTTAAAACAATCAAAAGCGTAATTAGCTAATATTAACCCTTCTAAGCTAGCCCGAATGATAGAAAGGGCCTCTTTCTCTTCAAATGAAGGCAAAAGCAGATTACAGCTCTTGATTTTTTTAGCTCTTAGCTGTTTGATTGCGCTTGCATAAGCTTGTCGCAATGTTTCTGTCTGACAGGAGGCTTTTTCCCCTAACCCTAATAAAAGAACTCTTTTTTCTACTCCTTTTTCACGATATAATAAAAGAGTTTCTCCTTTTTTACCGGAAAAGTCGTCAAGAGGGGTCTTTATAAGGGCATCAAACTCTTTTAATTCAAGAGCTACCAGAGCTTGTGCCTTTGTTTTCCAGACAGGACAGATCACAACATCGGCGTGTTTTCTTTTTTTTGGATCAGCAATATGGGTAATTTTAATCATAGTAATTAAAAAGGAATCTCCTCTTCTGCGTCAAATGGTTCGTTACTTAAAAGCGGCTTTACACCCTCTTCTTTTGGCTGAGCATCGTTTGCTTGACGCCCGTCCACTCCTGCTTGATCTGTTCGACCAAAAGGGCTAAACATGATATTATGAGCAGTAATTCCTGCTGAAATCTGGGACTTTCCTTCTCGATTCGTAAAGATTTCTAAGTCCATTTCTCCTTGAACTATAATAGGGCTGCCTTTCTTAAAATAAGCCATCATTTTATCAAATTGTTCCCCCCAAATAGTAACCCTCCACCAGATTGTCTCATCTTTTCCACCTTTGCGCGCACGTGCAGCTACACGCAAAGTGGTAACTTTTCGACCTGATGGGGTAAACTTAACTTCGGGATCAGAACCCAAATGTCCAGCAACTGTAGCTTGATTCATAAAAAATATCCTCGTATTTTTAAAAGTGATGCTACAAAGAGTATTTCTTGTAGCTGCTAAAATAAGCAAGTAGTTTTCTTCTGGTCTATCCTTAAAAATAGCAGAAAGAATAACAGATGTAATTTAAAAAAGATCGTTTAGTTGCTTAATCTCAGATACCACAGGTTCTAAAAGTTTAATAAATAGCTCAAAAGCAGAAACGGATTTCTTTAATATTCCCTCTATTTCTGTCTCCAAGGTTTTATAAGAGATACTTTGCCTGTTACTAATAAGCGTAAAATCTTCTTCAGAAAGAAGATTCAATCTCTGAGCCAAATCAAAAATAGACTTATAGTCTTTTTTTAAGGAAGCATCAGAATTTTTATGCAAATAATGCTGAGTAATACTTATATTAAGGCCTTTAAGGTCAAGTTTATCCTTATCTGTGATTAAACCTTTTTTATAGAAGTTTTCTATTAATTGAAGAAGCGCTGATAAATTATGAGAGTGATTATCTTCTCCTGTTTGCAAGAGAATAACTATTCTAAACAGCTGCTTGAACAATTTATCCATGTTAACTAATGTTTCCACTTGAATAAATCTTTGTAGGCAGTGATTATTAGATTCTTTAGGAATGCTCAAAGAGATTTGCATTAGTCTTAGATAGTCTTTCATTGTATTCAGAGGTAATAGCAATTGTTTTTCAAAGTCTTGTATACTATTTAATGTATTTATCCGACTGAGAATATCCAACGCCTGATTACATTTTTGTAGAGTAGGTATTTCATTCTCAAAGCGCTTATTAGATGCCCTATTTCCTATTCTATTTTGGATTTGATTTTGAATCTCCTCAATTTTTTCTAAAAATCTATTAGAATTTTCCTTAGGAGACTCTGTAGTTTCCATGATAAATCCTATAGTTTGACTATACATTGCAAAACAGAGTTGAATACCTTTTTTTACTATAGCTATATCTAACTTTTTCCCAGCTGCATCTTTATAAGGATGAAATAGATTCTTCAAAAGTGAAAATGATTCAGGATGAGTGTTTTCTGGATAAAAAAACCGATAATCTGCTGGATAACAAAACCAAAGGTGTATCCCTATGTTCTTTAAAAATTTCCTTTGTTCTTCAAGTCTATCTATATGAGCTTTTCCTGCTAACTCGATTAAATCATGAGTTTTTGTAACTTCTTTATTTTCTATTAAAACTTTTAGAGAAAGCATTTGTTCTATGGCAAAATGACAGTGAATTAAGCTACTGCGAAATCCTAAAACTACTCTATCAAACTTTTTATCCTTTATTGCTTGTATAATGAGCTCAAGCGCTGCTGTTGCAATGACTAACTGAGTATGTATTTCTTTTATTTTCTCTTTTCGTACAATGCTTAGCTCATTTGAAATAGAGGCCTGTGTTTTTGCAAGGTGTTTTTTTAACTGTTTTAACATTTCATCAATGCTCTTGCTTAAACATCCATTTACTTGACCACCGTTTAAAAATGCATCGACTTCAGCAAACGACAACTTAGCCAAAGATGGTGTACTGGGAACAGCTATACTACCTGATTCGCTGTCTGGAGAACTTGACTCCTCTCTTATTTCATTATCACTATCAGATTCTTTTACAGGAGCAGCAACTGTTTTTTTTTGAGAAGAAATATACTCGTATTCTGCTTCTATAAGTTCTTTCTGATTTTTTTCGATAAGTGCACTTTGCTCTTCTGTAATCTCTTGCTTGGATTTTTTCACTTGGAAAGAATCGTTTAATTCCTTCATTAAATATTCAATACAGGAAATATCTTCTCGAAATCCTATAGGTTTTGCAAGATTGATTTGTAAGGATTTTTCTGTTTCTTTCCAGTTTTTAAGATAAGTTCTAATTTGTTCTTCTGATATAGGCTTGTTTGTTTTATCTCTCTTTGCTTTTTCTTCAGAAAGCATCTTCATTCCTTCTACATTTGAGCTTCCATAAACAGGAATACCCTCTTGCATTTGCTTTAGGATGAGTTCTAATTCATCTACTTTTTGCTTTGCTTCTTGTAAATCTTTTGTTAAAGACTCAATTTTTTCATCAAAAAACTCTACAAGCAGTTTGAGTTTTTCCTGGTATAAAGCAAATATGTTTTTAGCTCTCCAGGCAAGAATTTTAGGAGAAATTTCTCTAGGGGTGTATAAGAGCTGATGTTCCCACGTGTCCTTTTGAAAACCTAAAACACCGAATCCATAAGAGTGGGCTACTTCTCCTAAAAAAGTATTAAGAACTTTAACCCATAACACATATTGATTGAGATATTTTCCGGATATTCTTGTAGATGCCGGGATGCTCAGATTCTCTGGCGTTAGTACAGATTCTAATTTAATAATTTGCAGGGACTTATGATTTTTATTTATAAAATTTTGCTTTGACTGAAATAGTGTTAACTCTTCTCTATGTAAACTATTTAAGCCTGGCAAAGATAACAGCGACTTCCATGTTTGATCTATAGGCTGATCAAAATTTCGCCAAATTTTCAATAATAATAAGATAGAGTCACAAGGCAGATTATAAATTTCATTTTGTATCCAAGTTAAAAACTCTGCCGGATAACGCTTAGTACAAATTTGATTAAGATCAATCCCTGGATTTTCTATTAAGCGAGTATATATCTGTTGAACATCCTCTTCAGAGGAACCTGGAGCAGCCTGAATAGCAGAGCGAAAAATATCTTCAAGAGAAGATTGGCGAAAATTAGGATAAATGGCAAAAATCATCCGCCATTGTTGTTCAGTAGATGGATTATTTTGCAGAAAGGTTTTCTGCTGTTCTTTATCATTTACAAACTTTTCAAAAACTTGATTTGCATTTTTTAACGATTTACCTATAAAAGGTTCTATCAGAGATTCCAGAGGTTTTTGTAAATCTTTAATAGTAAATTGATTATTTAATTCGCCGAAATTTTTTAAAAGCAAAAGAGCTTTATTATTGTTTATAGAACTTGAAATAGACATAATTATTCTCTAAATTAAATAATAAACACTTATATAATTGCCTATATAATACAAATATGCCCACTTAAAATAAATATAATGTTTTTATTAAAATAAGATTAAGCAATAGATTTTCTATAGAAATAGAAAATGATGTCTGTATTGCTTTAAGAGAGAACTCTTTAGCTTTTAAGCTGCTTTTTAATCCGTTTAGCTATCTTCTTGGCTCGAGGCCTTTTAGCTTCTTTAAATAGCTTATTTAGCACATCTTTTTGGAGTCTCTTTCCTCCATTGGTGCCTAAGTATAGAGTAGTAAGGGCTCCCACGGCAATTCCTAAGAAGGTTCCCAAAAATAAATTTTTACATGAATGATCTGATTGAAACATAGTTACCTTCATTTTGTCAGTTTTTTCCATAGCTGCATTCCTGCAGCCGCCAATTCTAAGATATCAGCTAGCTTATCCTCATTTTTGGCAATCTTCTTATCTAGCTCTTTGAGTAAACTTTCAGGGTCCTCAATTTTGTCTTTGACAACCTCTTTCGCATTAGCAAGAGCTTTTCCTATGAAGTGCAGAGTAGATTTCCTGTCCTTACAAGAGGAGCTTTTTAAAAGAATAACGGCACTAGCTCCAATAGCGCTTCCGATAAGGGCACCTATTAGGATATTTTTTGTGTCTTTATTTAAATTTGACATATTACTCGTCCTTTATTTTTTTCAGTAGAATCACTGCATCTGCCACATAATTAATTACTTCTGTAAGTTTTGCATAGGTATTTGTTTTATGGGATTTTCCATGAGAGAGCTTAAGCAGTGGGGCGAATAGAAAATTTAACGACTCTGATTTCTCTTTTATATCCATGGTTAAATCATTTACATTCTTAAGCAATGTAATGCTTTCAGAGGAGATCTCCTTTAATTCTCCTTCAACTTTAGTTAGGGTATGTTTGGTTTTTTTTAAAGTTGCACAAGAGGTGCGCAGTGTCATCACTAAAAAAATGACTAAAACCACAAAGGCTATGGTACTTACTGCTATGCAAACTTCAATAATCATGAGGATCCTCTATCAAAAATAGACTATAATAGTTTTTTGTTCTTAATTTACATTGTGCAATTATTTATAATAATATGTAAATAAAAAGTATATTATATATTATAAAACTTTAACTATTAATTATATAAAATGCATTTATTAATTATGTGTGATTACTTGAAGATTTTTAGAGAATATTTTGAATATTTCAAGGCTGGAGAACTCCAGCCTTAATTGATGGGAAAACTAAGACTTTACAGAGGCTTTGATAATTTTAACTTCTTCCAAAGGTTTATCAGCTCCACCCGTTTTACTTTCTTCAATTTTTTTCACTATTTTATAGTCGCTTATCACTTCGCCAAAAATAGTATGTTTATTATTCAGCCAATAAGCATCGTCTGTTGTTGTAATAAAGAACTGACTGCCATTTGTATTAGGCCCGGAATTAGCCATTGCAAGCAGTCCTTTTTTATTGAATGTTTTCTTCGGTGTTACTTCATCTTCAAAATTTTTGCCCCAAATAGATTCTCCTCCAGTACCATTTCCTTTAGGGTCTCCGCCTTGAATCATAAAGTTTTTAATGACACGATGAAAAATAGTTCCATCGTATTTTTTGTTTTTTACGAGACCTAAAAAGTTCTCGCAGGCTTTAGGAGCAATATCAGGAAAGAGTTGCAGCTCGATTATACCGAGATTGGTTTCAAAAACAACAATGGATGGTTTAAGATTTACTTGTTCCACTTCTAAAGATTGTTTAGGTTCCATTTTTTGTACCTCTAAAGATTGTATAGGATTTAAGAAAACAAAATTGGTTAATAAAATGATAAAATACTTGAAAAAGCCAGACATCTTAGTCCTCCTTTTTTTAGATCGACAGTTTATCATAAACTTCTACAAAAGCAACCCAAATGCTTCTTTATTTTTAAGCCCAAAAAGAAATTTATTACAATCGATTTTTATTTGCCAATTGCTTCACAAAATAGAAAACGAACTTATTATCTTTCGAATTTTAATGAAATTTAAATAAAAATATAAAATTAGTTAAAATATAGGCGAGAGTAAACCCTCATCGAGGTTTTTTATTTAATTTATTAAAAGTCATTTATTTTTTTGTTATTTATTCTAAAATTTTATTAGACAAAAAAAAATCAACTCAGCTAGATAAGAAAATACACATTATAAAAAAACAGTTTACTTGTTATAAGAAATTCATGACTAAACTAACAAAATCTAATGACAATTTATTTGGCTCCTTAAATCGATCCACAAAAAGAAAAACAAATAAAAAATGCGCTTGTCCCTATTTGATTCCGATTGATGAAGTACCTGAACTATATCATCCTTATTCTGAAGTAAATTTATTTTTATCTCGAAGAATGAAACAAGAGATGCAAAATGCTCCGACTAAAGATTGGTCTATGCAATTAGAGCAATATCTTTTAGAAAAAATGACTCCTGAATTTCAAAAGAAATTTCCTCAATTTCGAATCAGTGTTTCCGCTATAAAAAAAACATGGGAAAAACTTGTTCTATACACAAAACAAATTCAAGACCAACCGGAAGCTATTACTGATGAAGGCAAAGTAAATATCCCCTTTTTAATTAAGCAAAACCTCAAAAATCATCTGCATTTAAAAAGACCTAATTTTTCTGTTCCTTATTATCCTGCTTATCAAATGGCAAGTCGAATTAGTGAATGTATTGCAGCTATTGATGGAGAAGAACCTCAGCTAGAAGAACTGACAAAAATGATCTGGACTACTCAATGCCAGCTAGACCCTCATTTAAATTATCATATAAGTCCTTACTATGAATACAATCAAGCAGATGAACTGATAGTAAAAACTATTTTAGAAGAAACGGCAAAGCATCCTAATATAACACACCGTCAGCTAGAATATAACGTACTGATAAGCCTTCGCACACTTTATGCTTTTCCTTTATCCATTTCTGAAGAAATCGTGCATGATTATACTTCTCTACTACTTGCAGATAAATTATATCCTACTATTTCTTTTGAAACATTCTTCTCAAAAGAACAAAAAGTATATTTGGAAAATTTCCTACATAGACATAGTCTGTATAATAAATCAAAGAGTGCTTTATGTGATCAACTCAAACGAATTATAGCCCTTTACGCTTTGGCTACTCAAATGCCAAAAACCTTAAGACAACTTGAATTAAAAGAAGCTATTTTAGCTGTATATCCTGTAAATAAGGAAAAAAAACCTAACTTACCGCAGGTAGTGTATACTTTTATCATGACAGAGCTTGCACTGATGCAAAATGACCGACTTTGCCATTCTGTAGAGCATGTACTATTTACGATCTGGAATGTCTACCAAGAAGCTATTCTTTTGCCCAATTTAGCAGAGAAAAAAGAACTTTTGGAAATTCTTATTTGGAAAAATCTTACTCTTGATAAAGAGTTATTAGAAAAAATTCCCTCTTGTATTACAGAAAAAATAGAAGAGGAAATTGCTAATGCATTCATTGATAATCCTAAACAAAGCTTCTACCATCTATTACAAGTAACCAACCAATTTTTTAAAAAGGTAAAAGAGCTGGTAAAAAACAAAAAATGGATAGATATTGAAAAAAAAATCTATCCCTGGGTCATTCAGGGGGACATGCTTTGTCAACGCATTGAAATTGGTATAGATCCTTTTTTATTGCAGTTTATTTACCAAAAATGGACTAAAAAAACTTTTAAGACTCACGAACAGTTTGTAAACCAAGTTTATGAAGAATACTTACAAAAACATCCTAAATTAGCTATATATGCGGATCAGCTTTCCAGGCGTATATGGACTTTATATAAATACGCTTGGTACAATCTATTTTCTTATTCAACAGAGTCTTGTATAGAAAGGTTTATTAAATGGCACATCATTCATATAAAGCCCCTTTCCTCTCAAGAATTGCATAGTCAAATAAGTCAGTTAAGCCAAGATATTCTTCCTTTGGTTCCTATCGATGCTAAGCTCTGCGAAAAGCTTTTTTATAAGATCGATAAAGAAACCAAGTCCCCAGTAAAATAAAGGGAATACTTAAAATTTGTCCCATTTTAAGGGGCAAATAAATGAGATAGGCGCTTTGTTCTTCTTTAAAAAATTCTAGGATAAACCGAACACTAAACACAGAAATGAAAAACCAACCGGTTATTCTTCCTCTGTGCGTTAAAGACGGCTCTTTTTTCCACAAGAAAAACAAATAAACAGTTAGAAGTGCATAACCAAGCGCTTCATATAATTGCACAGGATGGCGCGCAACAATGGCAGCGGACCCTACGGGATGCAAAAAAACCACTCCCCAGGGAAGATCTGTTGGAACACCTAAAATCTCCTGATTGACAAAATTTCCTAAACGAATAAAAGATCCAACCAAAGGAGTAGGAATAACAACTAAATCAACTAGTTGTAAAGTGATGAGCTTATACCTACGACAAAATAGCCATAAAGCGGCTAGAATCCCCAAAGCAGCACCATGGCTGGCAAGGCCTGCTTCCCAAAAAGCAAAAATTGCTTGAGGGTTTTGGTAAATAACCGTCCAGTTTTGGTAAAAAATGAAGTCACCAAGCTTAGCTCCGATTAGCATCCCTATAATCAAATAAGTTGTTAACCTTTCTATGATGACGGTATTGCGCTTTCTGAAAGGTAAGATCCAAGGTTGTAGATAAGTATCCACTTTAAAAAAAGATCGCACTCTCTCTAATTGAAAAGCACTCATATATTTTTTTGCAAAACATACAAGAGATGGTTCTGCATTAGAAGAGTTAGGAAAATCGATGGGATGGCTAACTGTATGATTTATTGCTTGAATTACTTCTTTCTTAATTTCTTCAGGGACGTTTTCCTGTTTTTGTTGACAAAACCGCTTCACTTTTTGAGGAAATGTTTCAAAAAGCGCCTGTAGATAAGAAGATTTATGCTTTTTTTGTAAAAATAAAGACCAGCAAATAATATCTTGTTTAGAAAATTTCAAAGAAAATAAAAGATAACGCAGCCAACAATAACGAAAGATAAAGTATCCTACGATAAACCCCAATGCAAATAAAACACCATACCACATCAGTGGCCTGTGAATGAGAGGAAGTAGAAAATGAAATACCGCTGGATTAGGGTCCCAGTATAAAAATCCAAACATAAAGAGATAAGTTATCTTTGTTTTTTTAATACATAGGCTGCTTGAAAGTAAACCCTAGAGGCATTTATTAAAGCAAATCCCACTGCCACATCGATTACACCTCGAATATAAGAGGCTATTTCTAACCATTTTAAGCCTATTCCCAACAGCATCATACTAACGATTAAACCTAAATAGATAGGAGGATATACCTGCAAAATAGAAATCGGCTCTGAAATTAATAACACCTTTTTTACTGCTTTTTGTGCAGTTTTAGAAAGAATAAAACGCCCTTTTATAAACCCTAAACCTAAACCTAAACAAACCAATACCATGGCGTATTCTTGACTTTGTAAAGAAGGTTGTAAAATAAGCAAGTAAAGTCCCATTGACAGCAAAAAAAAACCTATAATCAGCCATATTACCCCACTTACCACAATCCATCCAAATCGACCTAAGTGCATATTTATGCTCCTGTTAGTTTGTCTAGTGAGTCTAACAGAATAATCTGTTAAACTAATAGTCTAAATTCAAAGCTAAGCTTATCGACAAAAAAGGTATTGCTATCTAGAATGGGCATAAACATTTCAGTAAAAACAAAATTTTATTCGACGTTTTACGTCATCTTAGGAGAACCTCATGAATCTCTCTGTTGCTTTTATGCGCATCCTCTTTGTAGTCCTAAGCGTATTTTTCATGACAACATTTATGATCTCCAATACCTCTGGAAATATACAGACCAATATCCTTATCGGTATATTAATAGGTTTTGTCTTTGGATTATTTCTCATTAGCTTTGATCTTTTATTTAAGAGATTTAATTTACGCTCTTTCAACATCGCAGTTATTGGTATCTTTCTTGGTTATTTAATGGGACAAGCCCTGGTATTGGTATTTGACGCTATTCTAGACATCAGTCGCGCATCAATCTCTTTGCAACCACAAACTTTAGAAATGTTAAAAATTGCCTTGTTCTTGTTTGGTACCTATTTAGGTACAATTATGACATTAAGAGCAGCAGATGAACTCTATGTAAGCATCCCTTTTATCAAGTTTGCTCCTACAGTAGAAAAGAAAAAAGACTTAATCATTGATAGCTCTGTTCTCTCAGATGCTCGAATCATCGATCTTGCCACTACTGGTTTATTAGATAACCAAATCATTATCCCACGCTTTATTATTAAAGAGCTATACACTCAAGCGGAAATTGGCGATGAATTTTCTAAACTTAAAGCTAAAAAATGCTTAGAAGTACTTAAAAAAATTGAGCTAATTGCTGAATTAGGCCTGCGCTTCAACGATACGGATTTTCCAGATGTTAAAGATATACAAGGCAAGCTGCTGCGCTTAGCTCGTCTCTTAGATGCAAACTTACTCACAGCAGATATTAGCCGCGTACAAATTGCTGAAATTGAAGATATCCGTGTCATTAACATCCATACCCTTTCCAACTCCTTGAAACCTTTAATGCAAGCGGGAGAATTCATAAAAATTAAAGTACAACGCTACGGCAAGGAGCCCAGACAAGGAGTTGGTTATCTAGATGATGGAACAATGGTCGTTATAAACGGTGGTGGCAATTATATAGGCGATATAGTTGATGCAAAAGTTCTCTCTGTCAAACATACTAGTTCAGGACGCATGGTATTCTGTAATGCAATGGACGGTGAATCCGATCAAGAGTATGAGCATGAAGAGAGTCATGAATAGCCACATTTTAGGACTTGGAACAGATATTATTGAAATTGAAAGAATTAGACAGAGCATTGACAATCATGGATATCGTCTTATCTCTCGAATATTCACACCCAAAGAACAAGATTATTGCTTAAAACACAAAGACCCTATTCCCCATTTTGCAGCGCGCTTTTCTGCAAAAGAAGCCGTTGTAAAAGCGCTAGGAACAGGCTTTACCGAACATATCACTTGGCAAGACATAGAAATTATCAATGATTCTTCTGGAAAGCCCATTGTCCATTTCAGTGCAAAACTCCAAAAGAAAACCATGGGAACATGTATGCTTCTTTCTATGAGTCACTGTAAATTATATGCAACTGCTACTGCCCTATGGAGTTACGGCTCTTAAATTCCGGATCAACTTTTGGGGAGCAGGTCATCTCTTTATTTATGCATTTTTTGCCCGACTTTGCTAAAATAGCCTATTTATTATTTTAATTTACCTACAGCGTTTTATTTTTTTGACATTATTTCTTTATAAAAAATATACTACCCATTGTTTGAGGTTTTTTTATTTTGTATTTAGAAAGAAATAACCTATAGCTAACTAGCGGTTAGATGCCCAGAGTTTTAAAGAAGTAGAACGTATCTGCTTCTGCAAGATCATCATCAAGGTGGTTTTGTCTTACAAAGAATTGAAAAACTCTGACTAGTATTTAATGAACTAGAAAAAGTGTGTGCTTAATCACACAAGAGGTTATTTATGAGTGGTCCTTTACCTTTAGGAGACCCAACATCTGCACTTAATATGAGCCTGTGTCATATGCAGAAATGGCAAAACAAAAGAGATGAAGAGATAGATGAAGAGCTTTCAAGAAAAAGAGATGACCTCAATAGGCCAGAAAATAAAATTAGTAACAAACCTTCTCCAGCTTATCTAGAATTATCAAATAAGTTGAACCAAAAATATCACAAATCTAGGCCCAGATCAGCAACGATTTCAAGCACATCATCAGCTTCAAGCTCAGAAAAGACTTCGAGTTTTGAATCATCCACAAATTCGAACTACTCGAATTCTAGCCTTAAAGAAAGGGTAACTGATAATACCAGGACAAATACGAATAAGTATTGTTCCATCCAATAAATGCTTAAACTTTGATCAAAAGTAAGCTCTCTGTTAGCTTCTGCTTGTTGTGGAAGCTAACAGAGGGCTCTAAAGATTTATCCTCTAAGACTTGATGAATTCCTTTGAAAGGCATCAAATCTTGCTATTTCATCAGCTTTTTTCTTAATATCGTCAGCAGTATTTCCCTGTTGGTTTTGGTTATCTTGTTCTACTTGTTGTTGGACGGTTTCTTTCTGACCCTTAGATCTTTCAACTTCTGCCAAACCTTGAGCTAAAAAATTAACCCCGCTCCCTGCCCCAGATAAGACTTCTAAGGGAGCAGACTTGGCCTTAGCTACATCCTTACTTACTTTATACTCCTCTTCAACTCGACGTAAAAGATTATTAGCTTCTCTGTGGGTTATTTTATCTTGAGCCTCTGCTTGTTCTACCAATTGCTCCTCTGTTAGTTCTTCTTCCGGCTCTTCTGGTTCAGCTCGTTTAGCAGACAACGTTTCTTCTGCATCTAAGAAAGCCTCTTCTTCTATCTCATCTAAGACAGGCTCGGGGATTTCATCAAGAGCTTCTACTTCAATTGTCAGATCAGAGCCTTTTGTCATTGTTCTCTCATCGATCTCCATTATATCACTACTACGCTTTTCTGCAGCTTGAGCAATATCGGTTGCTTGTTTACACCCAGCTATACCCCCAGCCAATCCTATTCCAGCAAAAGCTCCACCTCCTACCATCTGGAAAAGACCTGCTACTGCGGTTTCATCTGCACTGGCAAACCCTGATTTTATGGCTGCAAGACCTGATTCGTTTCTTGCTTTATTAATTGACACAAAAGCATCTGTAAGCATGTTGCATAACATGAAGAGGGCAGCTTGCAGTAGAGATTGTGTATTGGTAGAAGAATCACCAGAGATCTTATTTATAATGACTTCAGCGTGATTCTGGCCGTTGGGGCTTTGTATGTTATCCATGATGTCCTCCTTAATGCGTAATTAATTCGTTTGATCATAATCCCTTTTTTTAGGTAATACTCATCGTTTTTACGTAGTCACTTAGAATAGACAATAGGGGAATTAGGAGTTTAGCGATTAGAGGATCGATCTTTTTAGAGGAAAGGAGCTCTGTAAATTTTTGTTTTGCTAGACTTAGAATGTCTTCTAATTTTTCTTGTTTTTCTTTAGTAATGCTGTTTTGTTCTCTAGCTATATCAAAATCTTTAAGGGCAGCACTTAATAAACCCGCTAATTTTGAGTCAATCGTTTTAGTTTGCTTGAGTTTCACCACGAAAAATTTTAGTTGTGCAATCACTAGAGGAAATTGAAGCTGCAGTTCTTGCAGCTGCTCAGAAGAGAATTCCTCTTCTGAAATTTTCGCAAGATTTTGTTTGGTGTAATTTAAGATTTGTTCGTCAAAAACAGCCCTTGAAGAGGTTTTTTCAAACATCTGGCCTACTTCTTTTGCTGGATTAGATGGTAAAGCTTCTGACATAAGACTCTCCTAATTATTTTTTAATTAATTCTGTCGTCTATTTTTCAGATTTATATCTTTTATATTAATAATTCATTATTTAACCTCATTTGTTATATTAACACATTTGAATATAATTAACAATTTAGCTATTAGATAATCTGTATATCCGTTGGATAGAAGACGAGCTGATTTAAGCACCCTGACTTTGCACTTCCTGGGCGTAAAGCCTTACTTATTAAAAAGCGATATGCCCTATGAAGTTATTTTAATAGATGCAACAGAAATACCTATTGAACGGCTAATTAAAGTTCAGAATTTTTTTAATCAGTACTAATTGAGAAAAAACTCCACTATTAGCTGGATCGTGAATTTGGATTGCGATTAAGAAACATCACTCTTTCCTTAAATAGGCATATCGTCCACGGAAAGGAATTTCTTGCGGATAGTCTAGTCTTTCAATCCCTGTATCAAACAGATAATCCGATCCCATATCCGCTATTACCTTCGTAATAGCAAATTCCCAATTCTCAAGGATCTCATAAGAAACTCCTTTGTCATAGTAAAAGCGGATATAAAGCTTTTGGTCCTGGATATCTGCTACAATACCTCTTAACTCAGGTGTAGCAAGACCAAGAAGAGCTCTTTGTATAGAGAGCAAAGCATAGGCAATGGGGGTTATTTCTTTGATCTTATAAGATGTAGGTTTTGCTGAAATAACCTGACGATTTCCTTTTATACTGTGAATGACTCCCCAACTCGTATCTACCTTCTCTTCAGAAACAGGACTGATAAAAACACCTACCTTCTCTTTGAAGTCTCTTATTTCTCTTGTGATAATTATAGGCACCTCTGAAACATTTTGACTTAGCATGTTAGGCTCTCTTCTAAGGTACGCATACCGCCCTCGTAAAGGAATTTCTTGAGGATAGTCGAGCCTTTCGATTCTATCATCAAGCTCCCAATTAGATTCTAAATCACTTGCCTCAGTAACAGCGCATTGCCAAAGCTCTATGAGCTCTTCAGAAACCTCTCCTTCATAATAAAAATGCATATATAATATCTTTTTTTTACAAATATCTATAACTACAGCTCTTAATTCGGGAGTAACCACATATAATAAAGCGCATTGCATGGCTAATAAAGCATAGCCTGTTGAAGAGACTTCCATTTTTACAACCTTGGCTTTGTGGGAACGATGTGAACGCCACCTTTGGCATAGTGAATCTTGTAAGAAAGATCACTCTTTCCTTAAATAGGCATACCGTCCACGGAAAGGAATTTCTTGCGGATAGTCTAGTCTTTCAATCCCTGTATCAAACAGATAATCCGATCCCATATCCGCTATTACCTTCGTAATAGCAAATTCCCAACTCTTAAATATCTCATAAGAAACTCCTTTGTCATAATAAAAGCGAATATAGAGCTCTTGGTCCTGAATATCTGCTACAATACCTCTTAACTCAGGTGTAGCAAGACCAAGAAGAGCTCTTTGTATAGAGAGCAAAGCATAGGCGATGGGAGTTATTTCTTTAATCTTATAAGATGCAGGTTTTGCTGGAATAATATGGGATTCATCTTTTGTAGTATGAATGACTCCCCAGCTCGTGCTTACCTTTTCTTCAGAAACAGGGCTGATAAAAACACCGATCTTTTCTTTAAAATCCTTTATTTCTCTTGTGATAATTATAGGAACCTCTGAAACATTTTGACTTAGCATGTTAGGCTCTCTTCTAAGGTACGCATACCGCCCACGGGAAGGGATTTCTTGAGGATAGTCAATCCTTTCGACCTCATTATCAAGCACACAGTTAATCCCCAAATCTGCACTTGCCTCGGTAATAACGCAGTCCCAAAGATCTATGCGCTTTTCAGAAGCCTCTCCTTCATAATAAATGCGCATATATAATAGTTTTTCTTCTTTACAAACATCTACAATTACTGCTCTCAATTCGGGAGTAATCTCATCTAATAAAGCGCATTGTGTAGCTAATAAAGCATACCCTGTTGAAAAAACTTCCATTTTTATAACCTTGGCTTTGTGGGAACGATATGAATACCATCTTGAGCATAGTGAATCTTGCCCCAACTTGTAGCAAATTTCTTCTTGGTGTCACGATCCACCACATAGCCTATGAATTCTTTAAAATCGACTATTTCTTGATACCCTGCCGTACCTGCTTGCCGAGTTCCAATTTTCATTCCTTTCCCGCAAAAATCATGAGCAAGCTTCTGAGGATTTGGATGCTCTAATATGCTTTTGCTTTTTTGAAAATTTTTGTGTGTCTGAATATGCTTTCCTTGTTTATCCCACTGAATCTTCAAATTTGCATTTGTAAGAACCGCTTTTCTTGTCTGCGCTCTTTTTGCAGCTTCTAAGGCGATAAGGGACTTGTTTTTTTTACTGGTTGCTAGAGCTTCGAGAGTCAAAAGATTGTTTGCTTTTTTAAGCTCTCTATACAACTTCATTCCTTTTATAAGTCCAGTTCCTGCAAAGATATCAACTCCATATTTTCCGATGATATGTCCTGTGATTTCACCTCGCTTGTTATTTTCCAGTTTATCCCAGGTTTCAATCAGCTCTTTGAGCTCTGGTACAAGAGATGTTAAAGCTTCTGTAGATGTGTGATTCTTCACGAACTGAATGCAGGCTTGCGTAGCTTCAACAAGTGCAACGGAAACTTGCACTGGATCTTGAGCAAAAGCCCATAACCCATGACCAATACCCTGCATAGAGGACAATAAAGAAGGAAGGAACTCAGCTCCAGCTTGCATTCCTCCTTTTAGGATTCCTTGTGTCAAGCCTAAAGAGAATGATATCAGCTCTAACGAATCTGGTGAAATCGGTTGGGGTTTTATTTTGGATGAGAAATAATCTTCTAGAGATAAATCAAACTGACCTAGCTCAAAATAAGCGACTGCTCGTTCAAAATAGGCTTGTTTATTGTTTGGATCTCTGTGGATTGCCTCACTAAGGCTCACAACAGCTTTATCATATAGGCCTAGTTCTGCATAAACAGTTCCTTCTTGAAGATACAACTCAGAAGTTAATAGGTCTTGATGATGGTTTTGTTGGGCAAAGCCAATGAGGGCACGGATATCATCTAATGAATCTAAGGCTTTCCCTTGATGGAAAAGAACCATCCCTCTTTCGTAATAGATTTTAGGATGAGGGTGTTTTTTAAGGCATTGTGAATATAGATTTAAAAAATGAGGTTGCATGCTATCAAGAGTTATATAAATGGAGTCTATTGTTGCTGCGCTTCTTGCAATATTTGGATCATGAGACTCCTCCCACTGTGCCAGCTGAAGCAAAACTTGTCTGTATTGCGAATAGAAGAAGGAATGAGTAAATAAAGCAGTTAAGATGCCATAGGTATTTAAAGAAGCAAAATCTAACGAATTAAACTCTGGGCTATTTAATTTGCCTAAAAACGAATTTTCAACTAACGAATACCCTTTCGTATAAACGGTATCACTTATCTCACAAGCTATTTTAGAAAGATAAGGCCAGTAGCACAAACAACTAGAATTTTCTTTGCAATACTTTAAGTGTTGTTCAAGAAAGCAAACAAACGGTTTTGCTTGAATAGTAAAATAGCTGTGCGGAATAGCTTTGTTGCTGCAAGTATCCCAATATTCATCGACGATTTCTTCATCTTTTAGATCTTCTTCATCCGCGTCTAGATTATTTGGATTATACCAGTTTTTTAAACATCTACATTTATAACAGAGAATTTCATAAACATTTTCCTCTTCGTCTGTCCAGTCCTCATCTATACATAGTCTTCTTGCAGCAGGAGCCTGGCACTGTAGACAAAAGCGAAAATCACAGCTATTTAAAATCGCAGGAATCCGATTTGAATCATAGGATAATCGAGCAATGAGCTCTTTATCAATATACTGTTCATTGCATTCATCAGAAAGCTCCTTAAGGTGCTCTAAACAAAAATCAGTCCATGTGTTTTCATACAGAATTGGGGAAAAATAAGCATATCCTTTGTTTGCTTGCACAAATAAATTCATGAAAATATATAGAGCCAAAAAAAGAGAAAAGAATTTGTTCATAATCACCCTAACTTTAAGAAAATAAGGATGTTCTATGATTTAAATCTTAATGACAATAAAAAAATTTATGCCATTAATTTTTTTCTGCATTCTATCTGTATCCTCTGAAAGCAGCGGATTAAAACAAACAAAAAGGGAAACAATACAGTAGAGTCAAACAATGTACTCTCTCAGGAAATGTTCTTGCAAATACACGATAGGCATAGCTTATACTAAAAGTACCGTAATAATCTAACTGATACCTATAACAAATGCCTAAATCAATAGATTGATGATGATACTTCCCCCAGCCGTCAAAATGATCTACCACTACTTGTCGAAGATCTCCAAAACCAAAATCTCCTTGTAAAAACAGCTTTAAATTATGCCGATTACACCAATTATTCTCATAGGAGATCTCTTGTCTTGTCCACCAAGAACCTCGATTAGCGATCCCTACTGCAGCCCAAGCATAAATACGGGTATTCCAGTTGACGCCATCAGAGAATTCTTTACCAATAGCTGAAAACAATTCCCCATTTATACGTGCAGCATAAGGGCAGCTCACATCACGCAAGTTTCGTTTAGAGACGTCGCGTAAACTAAGCCCTGTAAGGAAACTTATGGGATCTCCTGCAACATCATCTAACCACAAATAGCGCACCTGCATAGCACCACTGCGCATTCCCCAAGATTGCTGAGTTGTGTCAGCAACTTCTAATTCTAGTTCAAAATCAAAATATGTAGATAAAGCAGCTCCTAACCCTAGTGATAAAATTTGATCATTTGAAGCAAAAGGCTTGGTTGCTCCTTGCACATTAGGATAATGCCGATAGGTGTATCCTGGTGTTAAATCTGCTTCAAACAGATCAGCTAACCAAGGCTTTGTTGTTAAAGAAAAACAGCTTAAAGGAAGAAGAATAGCAATTTTTGTAAGTAAACGCATGATTTAAAGATGTCCTTTTTCGGATAACCATCTTTCTGCGTCCATCGCCGCCATACATCCAAATCCAGCTGCTGTAATTGCTTGACGATAAATATGGTCATGCACGTCTCCAGCTGCAAATACACCTTCTATATTGGTTCTAGAGCTCCCCTGATCTACATGAATATAGCTATTTTTTAACTTCAGCTGTTCTCCTAAAAACTTAGTATTGGGATCATGTCCAATAGCAAAAAACACTCCTCCTGCTGAGAAAGTACTTTCTTGATGGGTTTTTACATTTTTTAAAACCACTCTGCGTACAACGGTATCCCCTTCAATTCGTACTAATTCGTGGTCCCAAAGAATCTCTACTTTAGGATGCTTCTTTGCACGATCCGCCATAATTTCAGAAGCACGCAACTCTTCCCGACGATGCACCAAAAAGACCTTCTTCCCATATTTTGTTAAAAAGATAGCTTCTTCTACAGCAGTATCTCCTCCTCCAATCACATATAAATCTTGATCGTGAAAAATAGGAGCCGCTCCATCGCATACAGCGCAGGCAGTCACCCCTTTTTGCCAAAATTCTTTAGATCCTGGCACATCAAGACGACGAGCTGTAGCACCTGTTGCGATTACCAATGCGTCTGCCTGAACCGAAGTGCGGCGCCCTTTTATCATAAACGGTCTCTTAACTTTTTTAGAGATCTCTTCTATTAACTCCACCGCAATTACATCTTCTGTCAAGATTTCTGTTTTTAAATCCAATGCCTGCTTACGCATACGCTCCATTAGTTCCGGTCCTTTTATTCCACCAGGAAAACCAGGAAAGTTTTCTACCTCTGTTGTTGTCATTAGCTGTCCGCCAACTGGTCCTGAAGAAAAACCCTCAAAGACAACGGGCTCTAAATTTGCACGAGCTGCATAAATAGCGGCAGTAAGAGCAGCGGGTCCTGAGCCAATGATTACAAGCTTTGTTCGTTTCATATCTAAACTTTTGTTATGCGTCTATAAAATCAACTACTCTAGAAAAAATAAGAAAGAACAGGTTTTATCTCAAGGAAAGATTCAGTCTGATAGTTCTTTAAAATAGCTAAAAAAAAATTAAACAAAGGATAAAAAAGAGGGTTTAAAAATATAAATGCTAGTTTAGAAAAATAAAAAAGATAAGCATCTCTCATTTGCTCTAAAAATACTATGCAGTAAAACATTTTGATCATAAAATTAAACACTTATAAAGGTTAAAGATAAATCAGGGTATCGGATAACAAAATGACCACACAAAAAACTCAAAGCATACGGCTAGAAGCTTTAAGGAAATCGCTAAATGGGGGGATTATTATCCCAGAGGTCAATTTAACGATTCCAGCTGGTAAGTTTTTTGCTCTTTTAGGTCCAAGTGGGTGTGGTAAAACTACCTTACTTAGGCTAATTGCTGGATTAGAGAGTGCTGAATCGGGAAGAATCTATTTAGGAAATAATGAGATCACTGATTGGCCCATTTATAAAAGACCTATCAATATAGTATTTCAGAGTTATGCTCTTTTCCCTCACCTAAACGTATTTGATAATGTTGCCTATAGTCTAAAGCTCAAAAAGCTCCCTAAAGAAGTCATTCAGAAAAAAGTAATTAAGATCTTGGAATCTTTTCATTTGGAAGAACATATCTATAAAGATTCTAGCCAACTCTCTGGAGGTCAACAGCAACGTGTTGCCTTAGCTAGAGCTATCATAGATGAGCCAACTGTTCTGCTTTTAGATGAGCCTCTGGCTGCTTTAGATTTTAAGCTGCGTGAAAAAATGTTACTTGAATTGATTGAGCTACAAGACAAATTAAAAACTACTTTTATCTATGTTACCCATGATCAATTTGAAGCCTTAACCGTAGCTGACCAAATGGCTATTATGAACCATAAAGGAGAGATAGAGCAAATAGGCACTCCTAAAGAAATTTATGAATTCCCCATCTCTTCTTTTGTTGCAAAATTTGTGGGAACCACAAACATTTTAAGCGGGCAATTGCGCTACTTAAGCCAAGGCCCAGAAATTGATATTCCTAATCTGGGCCAGTTTAAAATTGATATTCCACAAAAAAAAGAATGGATGGAGGAAGGGCGTCAAATCATGATTAGCCTGCGACCTGAGAAGATTTTTATCTCTAAAAAAGCTGTTCCGAATTTTTCTAATACCCTAAAAGGCTCTGTTCAATCCATTGTTTATCATGGAAGGTCTACTCAATATAACATTCTGATAAAAAATGGAATGCGCATTCAAGTGTTTGAACAAAACGAAGAGCATTTTCCACAAGAGGTCATTGATTATGATAACGAGGTGTTTTTGTATTGGCAAAAAGAGAACGTGGTGATTTTAGAAAAATGAAGCCAAAACTATCTTCTGATTTGCCATTTTCTATAGGATCACCTGCAATGATATGGCAGGTATTATTTTTCTATTTACCACTAGCTATAATCTTTATCTCTAGCTTTTTATACATAACGGATGCAGGTGCTATCGCAGGCGTGACCCTGCAAAAAATTACCTTTTTTTTACGTCCTGTATATTTAAAAGTGATTTTTAACTCTTTAATTTTAGCTCTGAGCAATGCTTGCATTTGCTTAACTATTGCCTATCCTCTTGCTTATTTTTTGACCTTTAATAGCAAGAGATTTAAAAATGTGCTGCTTTTTTTATTAATTGTGCCTTTTTGGACCAACTTTCTTCTACATGTATACGCTTGGTTCTTCGTATTAGAAAAAAAAGGGCTCATTAATCAATTTTTGCAATTCATAGGGATTATAGACTCTCCCTTGCATATGTTAAATACCCCTTTTGCCATTATGATCATGATGATCTATTACTATTTGCCTTTCATGGTTATGCCTCTTTACTCAGCCATGGAACAAATTGATAATCGCCTCATTGAAGCCTCTTATGACTTAGGCGCAAGTTGGTTTCACACTCTACGTCGTGTGATACTACCTTTAACTAAACGAGGGCTGCAGGCAGGTTTTTTCTTAGTCTTTATTCCCTCTTTTGGCGAATTTGCGATTCCAGAATTAATGGGGGGGGATAAATGGATGTTTGTAGGAACTGTAATCTCTAGCTTTATTCTTGATGAACAAACAAGTTCATTGGGAGCTGCTTTTACAGTAGTGGCTTCGGTTTGTCTATTAGTAAGTGCTATTTTTCTCTATTTTTTCATCGATCGTATTATCCCTGGGCGCACTTATGAAACAAAAAAATAGCTTAGCAAAAGTTGTCTCCCTTTTATCTATTGCAACGGTTTATTTATTCCTCTATGTTCCCTTAGTTGTTCTTCTTGTTTTTTCTTTTAATACAGCTTCTTTCCCTTCTCCCTGGCAAGGATTTACTTGGAATTGGTATGTAGAGCTATTTCAAACCCAGCACCTTTGGCAAGCTTTTCTTAACTCCTTAATCGTAGCTTTTTCCGCAACTCTTTTAAGTCTATTAATGGGTGTTTTTTTGATTTTTTATTGCTCTCAAGGAGGAAGAATCCGTACTTTTTTAACATTATTCTATGGAAATCTCATCATCCCTGAAACCGTCTTAGCCATTGGATTGCTTGGATTCTTTACTCTCATTAAGGTCTCTTTAGGACTTGGCACTTTAATTGTTGCCCATACAGTCTTAGGATTGGGATTTGTTATTCCTATTGTTTATGCTCGATTCTTAGAATTAGATGATCGGATGACGGAGGCATCTTTAGTACTAGGAGCTACACCTATTCAGACATTTTTACGCGTAATACTCCCTTTATTGCGCCCCTCTCTTATTGCAACAGGGCTACTGGTTTTTATTCTCTCTTTTGATGACTTTATTCTTTCTTACTTTTGCGCTGGCAGTAACAGCCAAACCCTTTCTCTCTACATACTATCCATGTTACGCTCAGGAATTTCCCCTATTGTCAATGCCCTCTCAGCAATTCTGCTCACATTGAGCAGCTTTCTTGTATTTCTCTTCTTTTCTATTAAATCTAGAACTAAAATCTTTTAACCAAAGAGCAAAGATGCCAATTGCACACTTTAACTGGCATTTTATTAAGATTGAATCAAATAAAAAGGCGAACTTATATAAGGAATAATGACTTATAGCTAGATATCCATCTATCATAAGTTATTTATAATTATTCTCTTAAGGCGTTCCTTATTTGGAATAACTGATTTATTGGCTAAAACCCAAAACTGAGGTAACAGGGTTCAAAAGAGTTCTACTCAAATTCAAGATAGGTTCATGTAGTTAGTCATATTTTTAATATAAAAATTAATTTAATACAATATTAACAGAATAATTGTATAATTAATGCAGAAACTAATTAAAATTTTTCTATAAAAAAGATAAAAAATGACTATTTCTAGAAGTGAAAATTATTACTATGATGATGGTATGGATCCACACGGGTATAATTTGGATGCTGTTATTAAAAACGTTAAGGATAACGCCAGTTTAATTTAAGGCGTCTTTAAACTCCTGAGAATCAGTCCTTCTTCTTACCTGTGTGTTATTTTCTCTCCACTCAACTACACTTCATACCAAATCAATAGGTAAAGCTTACAAATTTTTCATAGAAAGCCTCTTTTCTCATAGAGCGCTTATGTTAAACTGGCGT
>JBAUFS010000049.1:0-13424 GCA_049679255.1 Candidatus Rhabdochlamydia sp. | reverse complement strand
AGGCTACAGGAAAAAAAATGTCTTTAAGCCATACAATTCTTTTTTCTCCATCCTTGAGATTTAGTGTATTTAGATTTTGATACTGACTCTTTTTCCGTTCTTTTTCAGAAAGGGCTATCAATCGATTTGATTTGATTCCAATGATAAATTTCTTTTTCATGTCATAGTGAATAAATTTCCTATTTTTTTTGGCTCCAAACAATTATCAGCCAGCACATAATCAAATTTAACCTCATTGGTAACTGCTTGAGCAATAATTAAGCGAAACATTGGTTTTTTACTGACAGAAGATTTTCTCTTTATTTTTCTGGTGGAAGTATCACAAAAAAGTACATCCTTACAAACAGTTTCATAAGAAATGGGTAAGGCAATATCTCCATAACGAACAAGGCAGGATAAGAGGTTTACTCCCTTAATACATCTATCTTTAGCATGTGAATAATGCCAACAAATTATTTCATTTTCATCTGTATACGTCTTCTCTTCAATAGTATCATCAAGGATAAGCACTCCTCCCACCTTTTGCTCTATCTTTCGTATTTCTGGTTTAATGTATTCCCATAGATTTTTAGAAGAAAGTTTTTTGCTATTCAAAAACCTAGTGATTTTATCATGACTAATTTGCCCTTCTAAAAGATCCGAAAGACCAGTTGCTGTTGCACGCTGATTTTGAGCAATTAAGTAGTCTGTATATATATCAAGAAGGTTTTTGTCCATGGTCTGCCTTTAAAATTTAAAACAGAGCATTTTACTTTTATTAGTGCAGTTTTATCAAGGGTTTTCTACGTTCTTGCGTAAGGTGAGTCCATTATCCAAAATAAGAGAAGAAACAAAGGCATGACAGAAGAGGATGCTGAGCGTATGCAAGCGATGTATCAATTCCGTTATTAATTCATAGTTTAGATATAAGGAAGCAAAAAAACTAAAGTCCCTATAATGATGATGTATGAGGACAGGGAACGAAATTACGGTGACAATAAATATATATTTTTATATGGTATTTTTCCTTTTAAAAACATTAAGGTAGCTATGACAGCAGTAACAAATGGAAATCGTATAGAACCAATAGATTCAAACCGTAGTGAAGCACTAAATCTTGGTGAAGCAATAAATTCAATAAATTTAAATGGTGGTAACATCTCAATTAAGCATCTTGATAAGCTGTACTACACAGATCAAAGGCGCCCAAAAAAAACACTATGGCAGACCTTTGCAGAAGCCTTTGCTAATGGTGCAGGGTGGACTACTGGTGCAGCCGTAGTCACCTATGTAGGCTATGCAATCTTTAATATAATAAAAGCAAAGATACAAAAACCAGGGAAGTAGTAACTAGAATCTTTGTTGGTGTGATGTCTATGATACATAAGAGCTGTCATTACAGCTTTGATGGGCACATTTCAAGTGCAGTCAATCACTAAGCAAAAATTACTTACTGGAAAGTGCGCGTCATTGCTCGGAGGATATCCTTCGGTTAGACCTGTGGTTTGATCAAGTAATTATCAGAAATTCATTGATAAAAAATAGGATATGATATGAAGGACATAAGTGATCTCATAGCAAGAAAAGAATACTTGCCCATGCCAGAAGATGTTCAACAAGAATGGGTGGAGATTTACAGCGAAAGAAGGGTTGAAGAAGATAACCTTATAAAAAAATTTGCAACAGGAGTGCTTTTTGGTGCTATAAGTGCTACTTTTACAGCCTTTATTTGTGCGCCCTACCTTTTAAAACCTCCTCTTACAGTCTTTATTTGTGCGCCCTTTGTTCAATTAATTCCTAAACAAAAATCAACTGATTGGAAAGTGCGCATCATTGCATGTCTATTCTTTGCCGTGACTTGCGCAATTGTTATTAAACACTTTTTAGATTTAAATGGTTTCCTTCGATCAAATCCATGGTTTGATCAAGTAATTATCAGGAATTCATTAATAAAAAATAGAATATGATATGAAGAACATAAGTGATCTCATAGCAAGAAAAGAATACTTGCCCATGCCAGAAGATGTTCAACAAGAATTGGTGGAGATTTACGGCGAAAGAAGGGTTGAAGAAGATAGTCTTATAAAAAAATTTGCAACAGGAATGCTTGCTGGCGGTATAAGTGCTCCTCTTGGTGCTCTAGGGGTTCCTGTTATGGTTGCTCCTAGCATAATAAACACTGTTGGCGGAAGAGTTAGGAACGTTCAAGTCCTTAATGATGGTTCAAGACTTTTAGTAAAGCACAGGCATGGAAATAACCCGAAGCCAAGGAGCGACGACCCTGGTTTTTTTACATACATGGCAGGGGTAGCGATTACAGGACTAGGAATACTTCTACAAGGATCGCCTGCTGGCGCTATTAGCCCTATTTTAATAGGGCTTGGGGCAGGAATGCTTGGCACTGGAGTCTCTATAGCAGGAGAAGCAAAGGCAGAACAATCACGCAACCGCAACCGTAGGGAGTAATTGTGGAAGAATGGACTCTACAACAAAAGATCGGCGTTTATGGCCTTTCCATACCGTTAGCAATATTTTTGTGGGCTATCATCTTGTTAAAATTGGCTGATTGGGCACAAGATGGGTGGTGTAACAATAATCGCAAAAAAAAGTGGACCGTTTGTTTGATCATTGGTTGCTATATTGTCTTATCAAATCTGGACAAAGCATTTCCCGACATGTTCGGCTCTTAGCCTCATCTCATCGCTTCTGCAAAAGATCGGATGAAGCGCCATTTTAATGGCAAGACATCCTTACATTTTGCAATAGAGACAAAGATGGGAAAAGCGCTCAAAGAATTCATTAGACGAGGAACTAATGTTAATCGCGTTCTTAGGAATGGATATATCGAGGAAAATAACCGAAAAGAAATAGTGGAATTTTTATATGCCCAGACTTTGATCTCTAAGCTCTAGTCCTGATTAAAAAGGATTTACAAAAAAAATCATAGGCGTCATAATTTATGGAAATTTAAGATAAGGATCAATCAAGATGCCTATTTTATTATACAGAGCTCTTCTTTTTCTGCTATATGTGGCGCTTCCTTGTTTTTTTCTTGTTCAGATGTGGTACAACTATACGACAAGTCTGGGGAAATGGATATTACAAGCTACTCTAGCTGGTTTGTACATATTTGATCTGTTTTTAATTGGTCTATGGCCCGTTTATGGTGGGTATTTTGTTCGATATCTTTTGGTGGCTTTGTTTATCATTGTTTTTATTAAGTCTTCATTTAATATGCAGAAAAAGTTTTTTTATAAATTCTCTATGAGAAGCGTTTTATCTAGTTTTGTTTGTTTGTTCTTTATTGGTTTTTTTATTTATAGAATTTTTTTAGGTTTAAATGGGGCCGATTATTCAAATCCTGTTGAATTGGCCTTTCCTTTGAAAGAAGGAGATTTCTACATGGCTCATGCGGGTACAAATGAAGCAGTTAACCACCATTGCAGCATTCCTGCTCAAAAATATGCAATGGACATCCTTAGGATCAATGCACTGGGTCTTAGAGCCAATAAGTGGTATCCAAAGAATTTAAACGATTTTTGTATTTTTGGTTCTACTCTTTATAGTCCGTGTGATGGAATTATTGTTGAATCTTTAGATCAGTGTGAAGATCTTGAGCCTATGGTCATGGATGAGAAAAACCCAGCAGGGAATTATTTGGCTATTCATAAAAGTGAGAGCGAAATTATTATTATTTTAGCGCATTTAATGAAAGGGTCTCTTCTAGTTAAAAAAGGAGACATGGTTAAAAAAGGTCAACCTATTGGTAGAGTAGGAAATTCAGGTCATACATCAGAGCCTCATCTACACATTCATGCAGTATTAAATCATACAGGAGATTTTTTGTTTAAGGGAGAAGGGGTTCCCATAACATTCAACCATCGGTTTCTTGTTCGTAATGATCTTGTTCGCTAGATCCCATGTATGTAATTGATGCAATAGAAAAGAGCGGGATAAGCAGCAGAAAAAATAAATAAGAAATTATTCAATCCCATAAAGATTGCGTTGAATACATGAAAGAGAAATCCGATAGCAAAGAACAGGATCGTATACATAGGATGAAAAAAGAGTACTGTAAAAAATAGCATTTCAAATAAGAATACAAACCAACTTAAGAAAGTAGTCAACAGATGCATTCGGTTAATGAGTTGAAAAAAGAAACCATGACCATAACTTCTTGTGCTAAAAATTCCATGTAGAGCAGATGATGTGCGCCACATGGGAGAGATGAGTTTGTTAAATCCAGCTATGAAATAAGAAGTAATAAGCTCTCCTGCTATAAACAATAAGCACATTGTTGAAATGGGAGAATTAACCCCAAATAAGCTTCCTATGGATAGCGCAAACAAAATCACTAGAGTCATTTGATAGGACCCATCTAAACCGTAAGGAGTTCTAAAATTCATTAACAAGTTCAAAAAAAAGACAGAGCAGATAAGAGTAGGAGAGATAATATTTAACAAAGAAAGTATAAATAATAAGAGACAAGCAAATGCTCTTAAATAGATAGAGCACTTGAAAATATGATCTTGTAACAGTAAATTAAAGAACCTTTGTCTTAAGTCTTTTGCGCGCCACTTGAAACTGAGTTTTGCTACTTTCCAACTAAGCAGTCCCGTCGGTTTGAAAATAGACCAACTTTTCAAATCTTCCAAAGCTGCGAGGAATAAACCCATCGATAAAATACATAGAGTAACTTGATAAGTAAAAGCAATATTTTTAAACGCTAAATAAGGGTTCATAGATTACCTTTTGCTTATAGGATGCACATCGGATAGAAACATAACTTTGTAATCGTGTGCCCTAGAATTGGTTAGAATGAGGAATTGCACTTTATCCGAAGAGGGCTTGTGATTTAGAGCATCTACGTAATTTAATATTTGTAGATAGGAGAGGCTAATATATACTTGTCTTTTGTCTTGTACTGCATGACTGAAGTTGATCAGGTCTACTGCAAGATCTACAAAAGCTTTGGTAAATCTGTGCTCTGGGTTCCAAAAGAAAGAATAGATAGAGCGTTTTTCTTTCGGGATATATAGGTCTTGCCACTCTTCTACTTCCTGGTTATTAATCTCTCGATATAATAAATGATAATCAAATGTGTTTGGAGTAGGAGCAAAAAAACTCCATCCAGGAATAAGCTGCGTACACATAGGGAAGCGGTTCCATATAAAGTCTAGTTTTTTAAACCCTCTTAAAAAACTTAATAGAATAATAAAACAAAAAAAACCTTTGATAAATAAAATCATTTAAACCCTTCTCATTTTTATAAATATCCCCTGTTAAGGGGATATCATTTATAGGTTGTTATTTATTAAGAATATTTTGTCTCATTTCTAACAATTGGTTTATGTCTAATTCCGGTCTTGGAGTGTTTTCTGGATCTATCGGAAGCTGAAAATTATCAGGATCTCTTCCAGATTTTGTGATTAAGAATAGAGTTACAACAGCTAATGCTACTGCTGCAGGAGCATACTTGGTGTTATCAGCTGCGAAATAGGGATGTAATTCTTTGTTGTTCACTAACTGTTTAGCGGCGAAATTAGGCTGATTTGTTTTAGGTGATCTTCTGTTTCCTATTATGGGGTTTTTCTCTAAAAAGAAATCGCTAACTCTAGATGTTGTTTCATCTAAAATAGCAGGTTTTTCTGCACCTGCTGCTTTCAATGTATGACTTAGGTTGATTATTCTCTGAATTTCCATATTAATACCTCTGCTTAAAATTTTGAAAGATAACGTATATGCCAAGGGGCATATTTCATTTGCTCTTCATAAAGATTTATCTTTCAAATGGTGAAGGCATGTTAAATTTTAATTAGGTTTATTTGCAAATAAAAATTATAGGGATCCCTTTCCCTTGCGTCTAAAAAAAATGTGAGATCATGGAGAATTACTACTTAGAACAAGTTCTTATAAGAGAAAAAAGATGCTATGATTTTGGTTCCTTATTCTTCACAATAAGAAGTTGTCGAAAGATTCGATGGTTGTTGAAAAAATTAGGTAGATGTTCTTCACATCAAGGATAATTTCATGAAAATAGCAATAGTTAATGATATTCATGTCGGAAAAGATCTAATACATAATGGCAAAGTTAGAGCTTCTTCGCATCTTATAGGGGATAAGTTGGAAGGTATTTTATCCTATATCTTGCAGGCTCATTCTCCTGATTTACTCGTGAATTTAGGGGATCTTATACGAAGTGAAAACAGAGAAAAGGATAAGGAAGCCTACTCAAAACTTCTTTCGTTTTTTAGTAGGGTGCAAACTCCTATTATTCATTTGTGGGGTAATCATGAACTGAAAAAGATGGCACAGGGTGAGTTAGAGAAGATTTGGTTGGAACAAGGGATTGATCAAAAGAGCTTTGGAAGTAAAAAGATCGGAGGATTTCATCTAATATGGCTAGGCCTTGTATTGGATCCAGAAGATCAAAAGATTTGTATTCTGCCAAACGAGCAATTGGATTGGCTAATTAAGCAATTAGAGCAAGTAGAATGTCCTACGCTGATTTTTTCACATTGCGCCTTGGATGATCACGACACTACGGGTAATTTCTTTTACGAAGCAATGGAGAATCAGTCTAAAGAAGCCTTATTTTTGAAAAATCAAGCAGCTATAAGAAATGCCATTATTTCTTCTTCACATGTGAAAGCGGTGTTTCAGGCTCATCTACATTATTTTAATGTGAAACAAATTAGAGATGTTCCTTATATCACCTGTCCGGCTATGGGAGATAATATTTGTGGGCCAGAGATGCATGAGAACATTCCTGAAATTTATACAATCGTTACCATTGATGAAAGCCAACTTAAGGTAAAAGCTTTCTCTAGGGAATACTGCTTTGCTGGGTATGAACAATCTTTATAGAAAACTTGTTGTGCGCCTAGAAATATTTTGAGAGGAAAAAGATCCTGTAGGAGGAATGATTACAGGATAAAGGGTTTGTAAGCGCTCTTTAATAGCAGTAATTACTGTTTGTAAGTCTGAGTAGTGATCGGAGAGTTTGCAGATAAACTCATGATGGGCTCTATTCGCGCGATAAGAGGGGCTTTTTTTAGGATGTAATAAGCAATCCATATAGTTAGGATTGTAGTCCCATAAAAAACTGGTGTGATGTAGCCAGCGTTCTTTTTTTAAGTACTGCGCGTTGCCTCCAAATTTTTTATCCGCTAAGACATAGTCATTTTCTTTTAAGCAAAAATCAGAACGAGCAAAAATAGGACGGTAGAAATCTTCGCTCCAACGCATAATCGGCTCTGGATAGGCGGGAAAAGAATGGCTATTTTTGGAGAAGATAAAGGTGACAAATAAAGTATTGTGATCTACTACAACGGTTCCTCCACCGCTGAACCTTTTAATGAGGGGAATGTGATAAGAAGCTGCTTTTTCTATGTGGACCAGTTCTTCTTTTTTGCCGGAGATTCCGAGTACAATGGCAGCAGAAGAGCCGTGATTAATCAGACAAAAATCTTCTGTGTGGTCTCTTAAGAGGGACTCTTCTAAGAGTAGTTGCTCGAAAATGGGGATATTTTTTAACTCTATCAGATGAATAGGCACTTCTAAAGCCTAGATTTTAAAGAGACTAAAAGCACGGAAATATCGGCTGCGGAAACTCCTGAAATTCGAGAAGCTTGACCTAAAGTCAGGGGATGTACGCGATGTAATTTTTCTTTAGCCTCGTTGCTAAGACCTGTTATGTTTAGGAAATTAAACTCTTTGGAAATAGAGATTTGTTCGATTTTTTCTAGCTTTGCAGCTTCTAGAGATTGTCTTTGAATATAGCCTGCGTATTTAAGCTGCAATTCGATTTGTGTATTTATTTCTGCTCCTAAATCTTTGGCAATAGCAGGGAACTGTTCCATGAGGGTTTGATAAGTAAATTCTGGGCGGCACAGAAGCTGCGCAAGGCTGCTGCTTTTATCTCGGATGGTGTGATGACTTTGGGATAGAGTAGCGATTTGCTTTTCAATAGCTGCTTTTTTTTCAACGAGACGTTGGTACTGTTCTTGATTGATCAAACCCAAAGAATACCCATATTCGCGCAAACGAAGGTCGGCGTTATCTTGTCTTAGAAGAAGGCGATACTCCGCTCTACTTGTAAACATACGATAGGGTTCATCGAGCTCTTGAGAAATCAGCTCATCAATCATCACCCCAATATAGGCTTCTGATCTTTTTAAAATAAATGCAGGCTGATTTTTCACTTGCATAGCAGCGTTAATCCCTGCAATTAGCCCTTGCGCTGCAGCTTCTTCATATCCGGTTGTTCCATTAATTTGGCCAGCAAAAAATAAGCCTTTGATTTTTTTGGTTTCTAAAGTGGGGTATAGTTGTCCGCTTCTTACAAAATCATACTCGATTGCATAAGCAGGGCGCATGATTTCTGCTTTTTCAAGACCTGCAATTGTATGCAGCATCTTTCTTTGTACATCTGAAGGAAGAGAGGAGGAGATGCCATTTACGTAGATCTCTTCTGTTTCTAACCCTTCTGGTTCTAAAAAGATTTGATGGCGTTCTTTATCACCAAAACGCACGATTTTATCTTCAATCGATGGGCAGTACCTCGGTCCTATGCCTTGAATAATCCCAGAATACATCGGAGATAGATGCAGGTTATCGCGAATGATCTTTTTGGTTTCTTCATTGGTATATGTGATCCAACAGGGGACTTGGGTTAGACCAGCTGTTTCAGGAGGGTCATAAGAAAAGTATACATTCTCATCACCTGTTTGTGCTTCAAGCTGAGAAAAATCAATACTGCGCTTATTGATACGAGGAGGGGTTCCTGTTTTTAGGCGCCCTAGTACAAAGCCGAATTCCTCTAAGGTTTTAGAAAGGCCCATGGAAGGCTTATCACCAGCCCTTCCTCCTGGAAATTGCGTACGACCAATGTGGATCAATCCTCGCATAAAGGTTCCAGAAGAGATAATTACGGTTTTCCCATAAAAAGCGATCCCTTCTAAAGTGGTAACGCCTAGGATGCGATCTTCTTCAACGATGAGCGTTTCAATATTGCCTTGTTTAATTTCTAGAAAAGGAGTTTTTTCTAGTCGATGCTTCATAAGCGATGCGTAGGCAAACCTGTCGCATTGAGCTCTTGGGGACCAAACAGCAGGCCCTTTTGATGCATTGAGCATGCGGCGTTGGATAGCTGTTTGATCAGCTATCTTTCCCATGATGCCACCTAATGCATCGATTTCTCGAACCATGTGACCTTTCGCTGTACCTCCAATGGCTGGATTACAACTCATTTTGGCAATCGTATCGAGCTGCATGGTAATAAGTAATGTTTTTACTCCCAAGCGAGCAGAAGCATGAGCAGCTTCACAGCCCGCATGTCCTGCCCCAATAACGATTACATCAAATATTTCAGGATATTTCCACATAGTTGATGGTATCTTAAGATCTTTTTAAGATTTTTTATGACGATCGCGACGTCTTCTTTTTTTTCTTTTGTGCTTAGCAATTTTTGCGCGGCGCTTTTTCTTTACAGATGCCATAAAAAGAGATTTTCTCCCGTTTTTTTAATCAATTTAATTAAAAAATAAAGGCCTATCTTACACTAAGGAGTGAAAAAAAGTAAAGCGCTAAAGTTTTTGCGAAAGGCTTTTTAAAAGTTATTAAAAAAAAGGTTTTAATTAGGGTTAAACGCAGCAAAGGCTTCTATATTGTCTGAAGAGTCAGAGTCGGTCCGTAAAGGGGAATAATTGACAAACTGAGCTAGTTCTTTACGGTAAGTCAAATTTATATTACCAATAGCCCCATGCCGATTTTTAGCAACGATTAGCTCTGCTTGGCCAGGCTTATCATAAGGGTCATAGTACTCACGGCGTAATAAAAACATCACAATATCGCTATCTTGTTCAATACTGCCAGATTCTCTTAAATCACTCATCATAGGTCTATGTCCTGTTCTTTCTTCTACCTTGCGAGAGAGTTGAGATAGGCAAAGAATGGGTAGAGAAAGCTCTCGTGCAAGTGTTTTCATCATACGAGAAATTTCAGAGATTTCATTTTGGCGGTTTTCTTGGCCGCGAGAAAGACCAGATCCAGTAATGAGTTGCAAATAGTCAACGACTAAAAACTGAATATTATGACTCTCTTTCATACGACGAGCTCTAGCTCTTAAGTCTGTAATTTTTAATCCAGGTTGATCATCTATGATAACAGTAGCTTCCATCATAGAATTTACAGCAGCAACAATTCTCTGATATTCTGTGCCATTTAAAGAGCCTGTGCGAATCTTATCGGATGCTACTTCAGATTGGCTACAAATCATGCGATGCAATAATTGCTCAGCGGTCATTTCTAAAGAAAACACACCAACAGGCAACCCGGTTTTAAAGGCGACATTTTCTGCCATATTTAAAGCAAGAGCTGTTTTCCCCATAGCAGGTCTTGCTGCTAAAATCATCAGGTTGGAAGCGGTTAAACCATTAATCATTTTATCTAAATCTATAAAATGAGAGGGGATGCCTGTGATTCCTAGATCTTCGGGTCCTTTTTGCTGATATCTCTCTTGCTTTTCTTGCAATTCTTTTAAATAAGGGAGCTGCGCTTCAGAACGCACGCCTGAGAGTAGATCTTTAATAGAAACCCCAGCGCTTGGACTAGCTGATTGACTGATTAAAAAAAATTTACCCTGAGCTTCATCTAATAAGACGCTCACATCACTTGGTTCATTTAAAGCTGCTTTCTCTACTTCTTGTGCAGCTATGACCATTCTTCTTAAGGTGGATTTACTGCGAACAAGATCTACATACTCTTCAATATAAGCAGAGCTGCCAGCGTATTGAGCTAATACTGTTAGGTGGGCAATTCCACCCACAGCAGAGAGTTTTTGTTGTCGTTTGAGCTCTTCTGCAATTAAGTGGATATCAGCTGGTTTATCGTTGCGGTAGGCGGTTTTTAAGACTTGAAAGATGATTTTGTGTTCTGTGAAATAAAAATCTGCTTCATCAAGACCGTCAGCTGCTACATTAAGACTATTAATATTGGTTAACATAGAGCCTAGCACCATCATCTCTGATTCTTTAGAGTGAGGGGCTGATTTTATTTTGGGCAATGACTTTGACATAAGAAACCTCAAACTGCAGTATCTGATATTTAGCAATATAAGAAAAGGCTGTGTTTTTAAAACACAGCCGAAGATCGGAAAGAGTGGGATTTGAACCCACGGTACCCGTGAGGGTACGCGTCCTTAGCAGGGACGTGCCTTCGGCCGCTCAGCCATCTTTCCTTTAAGAGATGCTAGCTAGTTTATATGCAAATAGATTTACAAGCAACTCTCAATCTATCCCGCTTGATTCTAACGGCTTCCCATTGAGGGCATTCCAATGGCTTGTGTGCAAAGAACCATCTGGATTTTGCACAACAATACAATGAACCGGAAGATAGACAGAAGCTGTTTTTCGAATGGCAAAGTCTTCACCAAAAGCAGAGCAAGTAATTTTTTCAATTTGTGAAAGAGAATAACGCCTAGATACGCAAAGAGCTTGGCGATAGGGTTGAGTGACCAAACGCTCTTCAATTAGAGTAGATGGAGTAATTTTTAATTTAGGATTTTCTAAATGCAGTCGATAGCGTCCACCGTGTTGTACAATCAATTTTTTACGGCGACAGGTTTCAATAAGTGCATCGATTACCTCTGCTTCTACATGAATATTCTTACGTAAATCCTCTCGATTAATTACTCCTCCTTTTTGAGCAATTGCATTGATGATTTTGAACTCACGGCGGTCTACACTTGCATTAATGCAATCAGCAAACCCATGTGTTTTGTCCCAGTCCTTGGTATTAACTACCATTTCTCCATCTGTTAAATCCCATAAGATAATCCCTTCTTTTGTTTTCGCATCAGATGAGCTATACTTAACCTCTAAAAGCAAATAAGGATAGAATTTCAAAGAAGGTTCGAGATATTGGTGCTTAGCATCTTTAAGCAAAACTTTTTGCTGAGACTCCATAATTTGTTCTGCTGTATAGCGAATTTCTAGTGTATGAAAATGCCCTATGTTTAATACATCCTCTACTTTGTTTTTCCAATCGGGTTTGTGATAAGAAGCCCACCATAGACCATAGCCAAGCGCTCCTAGACTAAATAAACTAAATATAATACGCATGTATTCTCCTTGTCTGCCCGTTTATTAAAGAATGTAACTAATTGGGTTATTTTTATCTATTATGAGAGGAAGTTGATTAGTTTTCTAGGTCCAAAACAAATAAGATTTTTTAATCTAAATAAACTTAAAGAACTGCGTAGCTGCATTTCTAATATTCTATCTTTAAAATCTTATGTTTTTTTACAATGGGATTCCTAATTTAAAGTTGTCATTAATATCCTGTGTCTTTATTATAAATTTTTTTTACTAAAATCTAAATTTTGGAGTCATTATGACAGTTTCTTTAAGCAAACCAATACAGACAGTGCCAGTAGACAATGATGCGTTTAAAGAGATCTTAGAAAACAGCGCAAACCAGCTTGCTAAAGAGCCTTCTAATCAAGCTAAAAAAGCTTTACAAGAAACGAGCAGACGCATGCATTGAAAGTGCTACCTCTTTCAGTAAAACAACTGCTACAAAACTTCTTCCAACTTCGATAGCTCTTACTGTAGATGCATCTATTAATGCAGTTGAACCTATTAGTAAAAAAGCTGTCCATGCGTCAATCGATACCTGTGTTAATCTTACAGTGAAAAATGTAGTTAAGGCTGCAATAGATTCTATGAAGACTTCCTCGAAGCCATGTTCCTAAATTAAGAGCTTTTATGCAGCCAGTTGGTGTATTTCATTTGTCTTCACTTAACAATCTAGAAGCAAAAGCTGTTCATCAGTGGGCTGCCAACGAGTTTGTGGTCTATTTAATTAAACATCAGGACATCTTAGAGTATAAAACTACCAAAGAAGGAAAAGAAGTTTATTCAAGCTATATTGAACTTCCAAGTTCAATAAGCCTAAGTCAGATGATTCTTTATCTTAAGAAATGTCAAGTCATGGTAGACGAAAATGGCGTTACAAGCTTTTTTGCAAATAGTTATACCTGGAGAAATCCTAAGATAGAATCTAAAGAAATGGTTTCTCTTTTTGCAATGTACGATGAGGCATCGGATAAAAGTGATTTTATAAGCTCTTTTTCAAGCTACTGCAACTGGAAAGATCCTACTATAAAGGTTAATTTGATTCGGGGGATTGAAGGTCCCATCTGGAATATATTCCACAGATTCACAAAACAGAGCTCTTTCTTTCCCTTTGCAGAAGCTACAATTCCTTCTCTAAGATGTCATCTGGAAACAATTGCTCTAATTGAGAAAATAAAAGCAGAATCTTTGAATAATCCACGATCTATAGATTGTTTAAGAAAAGACTTTAAAGTTGTTCGAGTTATTGATTCTAAAACTCTTAAAAAAGAATATAAGAAGTTAAAGGCTGCTCAAAATAACTACCCT
>JBAUFS010000048.1:0-4422 GCA_049679255.1 Candidatus Rhabdochlamydia sp. | reverse complement strand
GTATAGATCTGATTACTTAGATATGAGCCTGCTGGGCTTTAAAAACAAAAAAATAAATTAAAAACAAGAAAATGGGCAAGAAAAAGAAAAGTTTGGGCAAATTTACAGAAATATAGTTGCTTTATCGGGGTTGTAAATATTTTGTTCCCCTTTGCTTTTGGAAGTAACAAAGAGCAAATATCAGAAGCTCGCCGAAAAGCAGAGGAAAAATACCTTTCAGAAGGAGGTGATCCAAATAGAACTAGGCTCTTCATTGGTATTGTTGAATATGGTCCAACAGTCGGCGAACCCAAATGGGACTATCGTCCTTAATTGCAAAAGATTATTGCAATCCATTTAAAGCCGCAGGTAACTGCGGTTTTTAAGTGTAAAAAATAAAAGTCCCTCCTCAATTCTTGTTGGAGAAAATTTTTTGAATACAAATAAACAAACTCGCTCTGTGCAAAACATTAGGAAAAGAAAGATATGATTAAAATTTTGATTGCAAAAAATCAATAAATTTTAGAATAATGTCTCCATGTTACGCCTTAAACCAATTTCCTTAATCATTAATAATGATAGTTTTGCCATATGTATAATTTTATAATAGCTTTCTCAGTTCTATGTCTTTCCATAACCTCTGCTTTTGCTGACCTAAACCAACTAGAAGAACGAGCTCAAAAAGAATTGCAATATTTAAATTTTCCGCCTTGTCAAGATTGGGTTTTACCTAGAATAACTTCCAAAGGTGAAAACATTTACGATGTAATTATCGTTGGAGGCGGACAGACAGGAATGACTATAGCATTTGCTCTACTGCGTGAAAAAATTTCGAATATAGTTATTTTTGATGAATGTGATGCGTATCAAGAAGGCCCATGGCTTACCCACGCTAGAATGGAAACATTACGGACTCCCAAATATACCATTGGCCCTGACTGCGATATACCTAGCTTAACAGTTAGAGCATGGTTTGAAGCCAAATATGGGGAAAAAAAGTGGGAAGAATTAAATTTCATACCTAGATTAGATTGGGCTGAATACCTACATTGGCTAAGAAAATTCCTAAACCTTCCAATGTTAAACAACACCAGAATAGGAGCTATTGAATGGTCTGAACAAGAAAGTTGCTTTGTCGTGCCTTGCAAACATAAAGACAATTCTCTTAGAACTGTTTATGCACGCAAAATAGTACTAGCTACAGGACTTCAAGGCTCAGGAGAATGGTTTATACCTGAACATATTAAGGAAAACATTCCACGTAATTTATATTACCACACATCTGATGATATTGATTTTTCAGCATTTAAAAATACAAAGGTAGGGATATTAGGAGGTGGACCTTGTGCTTTTGACAATGCATATTTATGTAGTCAGTATGCAGATGAAGTTCATATGTTTTTTAAAAAACCCAAACTTGTAAACCTTCATGTTTTTTTGTGGGGGGAATTTGTAGGTTTTCAACATTTTACAGCATTACCAGATGATAGTAAATGGCAGTTTATTTCAAAGATGTATGAAATAGGTCAACCACCAACTCCTCAATCTGTTGAGGCCGTAAGATCGAAAAAAAATATCTTCATGCATTTTGATAGCTCCTGGGAAGATTCCAAGATAGTTAATGGTAAACCTATTGTTATTACCCCTAAGGGAGAATTTTCTATGGATGTCTTAATGACAGCTACTGGATGGATGACCAACTTAAATCTTAGAGAAGAACTTAAAGAATTTAAAGATAAAATAGCTTTGTGGTCCGATAAGTTCATTCCACCAGAAGACAAAAAATATGAAGTTTTATTACGAGCTCCCTACTTAACTAAGGGCTTTTGTTTCACTGAAAAGATTCCAGGTACAGCCCCTTATTTAAATTCAATATTTAATTGCACTGGAGGAGCTCTTGTAAGCACGGGTTTTAGCGCAGGAACGGGAATTAGTGGAATGAGATATAGCATTAAAACTCTTGTTAATGAGTTAGTTAGCCAGCTTTTTGTAGAAGATAGAGATTTTTTCTATCATACTCTAGAAAATTATGATCAGTATCTTTTTGATAATTAAGAATAACACTATGAATACTCTGATTAAGAAAAAATTTTATTTTGTACGTCATGGAAAAACGGATTGGAATAAACAAAATCTGTGTCAAGGACAGATTGATATTCCACTTAATCAGAGTGGAATAGAGGAAATTGAACAACTTTCTTCATTATTAATAACCTTGCCATTTTCAAAAATTTTTACAAGTCCTTTGCTTAGAGCTCTTCAATCAGCTCAAATAATTCAAAAATATTGCTCATTACCTATAGAAGTTATTGATGCACTTAAAGAAAGAGGATGGGGATCAATGGAGGGATCCACAAGTGCTGACATGTATCAAATAGAAGAGCTCGAAGAGAAAGACGCTAGCTATGTTTCACATTTTGGTATTGAACCACGATTAGCCTTTAAACAACGTGTCCTCTATGGAATAAATTCAGCTCTAAACCAAGAAACACCTCTGATTGTTTCACATGGACGCGTTTTCTTAATTCTTTTAGAAATCTTGAACCTTCCATTCATCAGACAGATTTCAAATGCTACTATTATTGAATGCAATCCTTTCGATGACAAGTGGCAAATCACATTCCATTCAACTAAAAAAATTGAGAAATAAGAATGAACTTAAAATATAAAATTCACACGCTGATTTTTAGCTTATTATTGAATGCAATAACATTTGCTACGGCTTTTTCTAATAAAGAAATTTCTGATTTCTTAGAACTAATGAATTGTAAATTGCCAAATGTCATTGATAAATGCACTGACTTAAACAATCAGTTTTCCAAAGTACAGCTATTAGAAAATGGTGGTCCTTCTTTTATTAATTCTGTTTACTTAATCTCTTTAAAAAATGGAGAAGAATTAATAATAAAAGTTGGAAATCCTATTTGGAAAGGTAATAAGACTCAGAATGAAGTCTCAGCTCTTAAGTTTTTAAAAGCAAATACAACAATTCCAGTTCCTAATGTTTTAGCATATGAAAATGATGTAAATCAATCACTTATAAATAACGAATATATCATTATGCCTCGTATACCGGGCAACCCTTTAAATAAAGAAATCGATAGGATCTATAAAAATAAAAACATTTACTATGGAATACTTGACCAACTTGCAGGATTTATAGTTCAACTCAAGAACTTTCAATTTCCATCTATAGGAAATTTCAGAAACTATGAGGGAAAAGATTTAGAAATTGGTGGAATAGTAGATTTTGCTAATTATGAAATTACTGACTCATGTACATCTTATTCTCAATATGCTTGGCATTCTCTTAATTTCTATATTAAAGAAATGGAAGTATTATTAAAAAAAGAAAGTCAAGATTCTAAACTATATGAAAAATATATACCCATCCTTAGAGATTTTCTTGCTACAAATGACTTTAGATGTCTAAATGAAAAAAAATTCTTTGTTTTCAGCCATCAAGACCTTGTAATGAAAAATATTCTTGTTAATGAAGACAAAATAACAGCAATTCTAGATTGGGAATGGAGTGGGTCTGCCCTTATGGAAAATGAATCAATGACTGGTTTTGATTTCTTATTAGCTAAGGAAGATAAAATTTACTTCGCAAATGCATTAGAAAACTTAGGAGTAAGTAATTTTTTTGATCCTCCTCCTGTTCAGCGTCAATTATTTTATCAACTATTAGGAGACATTTACACTTTGGTTGCTTGTAGAGAATGGAAAGAAGGAAAGTTAGAGCACACAGCAAAATTTTTAAACCAAAAATTGGAACAAAGAAAGATAAGAAATGATCCAAATTTTGATATAGAGTCTTTTTTACTTACCGTTTCTCAAAATATTGATCAATGTATTTTAGACTTTAGCAACCATTCTCATAACTGATAGATCGCAAGATTCAAGTTGCGGGAAGCACAGGTAAAGGTTTAACCTCTTGCATGGAGTCTTACAAGATCATCTAAATTTAACACACCGATTGATTGAAATACAGTTGCAAAATTTGATTTAGGATGATCTTCTTGATCGATAAGCATAGGAGTTTTTTTCTTTGGAAAAATTAGGTCTTTGCAAATTGTAGAAAAGTCGGTAGCTTTCAGCTTTTTGAAAAAAAATCCTTTCTAGAAGTAAAAAGGATTAAATTGTAGGACTCCTCGTTGTATACAGGTACAGGATTATTAAAATATCTAAATGCGTTATGTATTGCATTCTCTTTCTAAATTCATGGACCACTGTTGGACCACTCAGACACAAGAAATAGCAAATGACAACAACTAATTGCCATAGATAAAAATCCTCTACAGTGCTATCTTAGCTATTGTTAGCTGTTGCTAATGATTGTGATTTATGGAATTTGCACGGACTCATAACCCGCCGGTCGCAGGTTCAAGTCCTGCTTGCCCCACTTCTTCACAAGTATCTGTGAGCAGGTTTTAGCTTGAC
>JBAUFS010000047.1:0-13700 GCA_049679255.1 Candidatus Rhabdochlamydia sp. | reverse complement strand
AAAGAAATTGAGGATTTGCTTAACAATCGGCCTAGAAAAGTGTTACAATTTCGTACACCCATAGAGGTCTTCAATGAATGTAGATTGAAGTCTGCAGTTGTCGCACTTTAGAGTTGAAAAGGCGAATTTTAAAAGTCTCAGGTTTTAGAAAATAAAATTTAAAGTTATAAGAACTTAATTTTCTTTCTGCATGATTTCTAAACAAAATTTATTAATTAATGACTCTTGATATTTTTTAAATTTATTTTATATATTTAATTTTAATTAAATTTATATTAAAATATTAGAATAATTAAACAAAACTATTACTTGTTGAAATAAAAACACATGCTACATTTATCTAAAAAATTTTTTAATTCAGCTAATTATATGCAGCAGGGATTTAAAGTTTGCTTTAATCCTAAAAAAAACAAGCTTGCTTTTTATAGATATGAAAAAGCTAATGAAAACATTACAGATTTACAAGAAATTGTAAATTATGTTAATCAACTGCCAAAACCAACTTTTAATCAAGTTCTTCCCTATTGCAATCTCTATAAAAAAATAGAATCTATTAATGAATTAATTAGTCCCGAGAAAGAAATTTCTATTAACTTAGAAAATTTTAATGAAAACTTTAAACCAGAAACTAAAGATTTAAATGAGCATTTTTTAGAATTAAGCGTATTATCTAGAAATGTTTTTCAACGTTTAAAGAATCAAATCCAAATAGAACTTACGCTCCTATTAGACAAATGGATAAAAGAAAACCCCCAAGAAACCAATCGAATATTGGCCAAAAATACAATCCTTGATGTTTTTAATAAGGAAGAAACCTTCTTAAATTTAAACGGTTTAGGTATAAGCTCCTTACCTGACATTTTTAATATTGGTAATCTACAGAAGTTAATCATATTAGATTTTTCTGAAAATCGACTTATAAACCTACCTGAAAGCATTAGTAAATTATCACTAGAAACTCTAAATCTTGCATCCAATAATCTAGAAACCTTTCCTGAAACTATTGCTAATTTATCATCACTAAAACAGTTAAACCTCGAAGACAATAACATAGCAATCTTGCCTGAAGTTATTAACCTACCATTATTAGTAAATCTAAACCTTAGTTATAACCAGCTTGTAACTTCATCCTGTGAAGTTATCTGTAACCTAAGATCGCTAGCAGAGCTAGATCTTGAGTCAAATCACTTAGAAGCTTTGCCTGAAGCTATCTGTAACTTAAGGTCTCTAACGAACCTAAACCCAAGCAACAATCCTATATCTGGGATTCCTATGCAAATACTGGATCTTCCAAATACCTGTGCCATTGATTTTATAGGATGTTATCTCTCCGAAGCTGTTCTACTAAGATTGCATGAAATCACTAATTCGCCTGACTATCTAGGCCCTCGTATTAGCTTCTCAATAATTGATAAAAAGGAAAATGAAGAAAAGTCTATCAAAGAATCTTTAACAGAACTGTATTACATTGCTGATAAAACCCCCTCAGAGTTTTCTAATCTTAAGGAAACAGCAGAGTTATGTTCTTGGTTACATCGATTATCTGATATTGCTGATTATCAAAAAGAGGATCTGCAGAAAGCTTTTGCTAACAAAATTATAGAATATTTAAACCTAGCTAATACAAATCAAGAATTCTGCGAGATCTTCTATAATATTATTCAGGATGCATCAGAAACCTGCGGAGATAGAGTAGCACTATCTGTGCTGCACCTAGGTATTGCTCATAAACTTGCAATGATCAACCTTAAAGATATGCAGACTTTAGCTGATTTTCTCACTAAAGGAGCATGGGTCATCGATATGTTAGAGAATATTGCTCGTGATAAAATCCTAACCTTACCTCTTTTTGATGAAATTGAAGTATATCTTGGGTACCCGGTTAAACTTAAAAAATCTTTGCAGATTCCTATAGATATTGAAGAGATGCTCTATTTTACATGTAGTGCATTGAAACCTCAAGATTTAGAAGAAGCAAAAACCTTTGTTGAAAACCAGCTTAAAAATAAAGAAGCTTGTCATGAATTTCTTAGTAGAAATGATAAGTGGCAAGAAGCTCTTTCTGTTAATTACAAAGAAGAATATGAAGCTATATTAAATAGAAGAATGCAGGCTTCTGAATTAGAAAATCCGAATTATATGGCTATTGACCAAAAATTCAAAGAAGAATTAAAGAGACTAACTAAAAGAGCATTATCAAAAAGAGCGCCATCTGATAATTCACTTTGTGTAGACAAACCAAAAAGAACTCAAATAAATAATCCAAACGAAAGAAGATAGATTACTCATAAATTTTATATTAAATGACCTTCCACATGAAGGTCCAATGGGTATCTTATCATAATGGAACTTACAATTTAACCATAAAGATTCTCTTAAGCTAAGTTTGACAATAATTTCTTATATACTTAATAATATAAATCAATATTGATTCATTAAGGGTAAATAATGACTTTAGATCGAATCTCATCAGATCCAGCTTTGGCAGCTCCTTTAGAGATTGTTCCTTTCAAAAAGAGAAAACGTATCTTTGATATTCTATTTAGCTTAGCGGCTTTGCTTTTGGGCCTTCCGTTTTTTATAGCAATTGCATTCTTGATTAAACTCTCTTCAAAAGGGCCCATTTTTTACTGTAGCCTGAGGCTGGGGCATAAAGGTCAGCTATTTAAATTTTGGAAGTTTCGTTCTATGCATTGTGATGCAGATTCTCGTTTACAGTATTTGCTTAAGCACCAGCCCAAGTTGAACAGGGAATGGAAAAAGTTTTTTAAACTAAAAAATGACCCAAGACTAACCTATCTAGGTAGATTAATCCGCAAAACCTCGCTTGATGAACTTCCTCAGTTTTGGAATGTGTTAAAGGGAGATTTAAGCATAGTTGGACCAAGACCTTATTTACCTCGCGAGGAAAAGAGAATTAAAGAGCTAATTGGAAGCAATATCGATGTTCTATTCTCTGTTAAACCAGGGCTTACAGGCATATGGCAAACCTCAGGACGAAGCGCTTTGAGTTTTGAAAAGAGAATTGCATTAGATTTAAGCTATGTTCAAACTCATTCTTTCCTACTTGACATGCAATTAATTGTAAAAACAATTCCTGAAATGATCGCTTCTAAAGGAGCATTTTGACAATCCTTTCATGGCTTCTATTCCTCTTTTATATGTATTCTTAGTTACTTTGTTATGCACACTATTTAGCACAGCCGTTTATCCTCAGATACATTTAATTCCCTTTACTGCTTTTTTTGCTCTTCTTTACTTACGTAATTCCTTGGTTTCTTCTCTTTGGATTGCTTTAGGATGTGGTTTGTTATTAGATCTAATAAACTCTGACTTGCGTTTTGGTTTCTATGCACTAAATGCATGCTTGACAACTCTTTTATTGCACAGGCAAAAAAAACATTTTTTTGAAGAAAAACTACACTCGATTTGTTTGTTAACAGGATTAATTAGCGCGTCTATGACTATATTTCAATGGATTTTTTACTGTGCAACTCAACTAGATTGCCATTTGTCTTGGAAGTTAATTTTCATCGATTTTATGTTACTGCCTATTTGTGATGCACTTGCTGTTTTTTTATGGATATATCTCCCTGTTATATTGTTTATTTATTCAAGAAAAATGAATTGGAAAGCTATGATTGGCCGTGATTCTTCTTATAAAGACTAAAATAAACTTAAGCGGTTTTATGTCCAAAATCATTAAAGAATGGGCCTCTTTTGCTACAGAAATAGCTCTTTTAGCTGGCGATGTTTTAAGAAAAGGTTTTGGTTCTCAATTTGTCATTGGTTCAAAACCCGGTAAACAAAATCTAGTAACAGAGTATGATAGGGCCTCTGAGAACCTCCTGATTACAGCTATTAAAAGTCGCTATCCTAACCATTCAATTATTGCAGAAGAGAGCGGCTCTTATATACAACAAGAGAGTCAAGCAACTTGGATTATTGATCCTCTAGATGGAACTGTGAATTTTGCACATGAAATCCCGCTCTTTTCGATTAGTATTGCCGTAGCTATTCATAAAGAAATAGTCTGTGGTGTTGTATATCAACCTATGACAAGAGAATTGTTTATTGCTCAAAAACAACAAGGAGCTTTTCTTAACGGTCGATTACTAAGTATTTCTTCGATATCACAAATGAATCAAGCCCTTTTAGCAACAGGGTTTCCTTATGATGTACATAAAGATCCTCTACATTGTATAGAGCGTTTTTCTGAAGTCTTAAGAACAGGAACACCTATTCGTAGATTAGGCTCTGCAGCTATTGATTTAGCATACGTAGCTGCGGGACGTTTTGATGGCTTTTGGGAAGTAGGCCTTAACAGCTGGGATATGGCAGCAGGAATGCTTCTAGTAAAAGAAGCAGGAGGAATAGTAACTCATTATGATGGAACAGAGCATCAAATTTTTGGATACCATAACCTTTTAGCAACAAATAAACATCTACATCCAATTATGATTGACTACTTAAATAAAGGTAAACATGAAACTCATTGACGGCGTATCCATTGCAAAAACAATTCAAGAGAGAATTAAATCCGCTATTGTCAAACTACAAAACCGCTCCCCTGGATTAGCTTTCGTGCGTGTAGGAGACAATGCTGCTTCTCATAGCTATATTCGTATGAAAAAAAAGCGCTGCAGCGAAGTAGGTATTATCTCTTTTGATATTGAGCTCCCTTCTCATGTTTCTGAAACCCAAGTCATTTTAGAAATTAAACGTTTAAATCTAGATCCTGCAGTAGATGGCATTTTGGTACAACTGCCTTTGCCAGAGCATATAAATCCTTTTCTAATTATGCAAATGATTGACCCTGAAAAAGATGTAGATGGATTTAATCCCTTTAACATAGGTAAACTATTACTCGGAGAAAGAGATGGGTTTATTCCTTGCACACCTCACGGTATTCATGTATTATTAACGCAATCTCAGATTCCTTTATTAGGTAAACACGTTGTTATCGTAGGAAGAAGTAATATCGTTGGAAAGCCTTTAGCAGCGCTTTTAATGCAAAAAGCCCCACATTGCAATGCAACAGTTACTTTAGTACATAGTTTTTCTGAGAACCTAGAAGAGATTTGTAGACAAGCGGATATTTTAATTGCAGCTATTGGCAAACCAGCTTTCATTAAAAAAACTATGGTTAAACCTCAAGCAGCGGTAATTGATGTAGGAATTAACTATATTATAAATAATCAAGGAGAAAAACAGATCGTAGGAGATGTTGCTTTTGATGAAGTAGCTCCTAATTGTTCTTATATTACTCCCGTTCCAGGGGGTGTAGGTCCCATGACAATTTCTATGCTCCTTAGTAATACCCTCTTAAGCTATCAGAGAAAGATGAAATGATTATTTGATTTTTTCTTTAATTGGTATATGTCTTAAATACACTTTTATCACATGAATATACAATGAAATATACAGTTTTTTTTGATTTAGGTAATGTGCTTTTATTCTTCGATCATCATAAAATGAAGCAACAAGTTGCTACTTGCTGTAATTTGAGCTTAGAAGAAACCTCTTTTTTGCTTCAAAAATATCTTGATGACTATGAAAGAGGTTCTATAACCACACAAACTCTTTATTCCGATTTATTAGAGTTAGGAGGGAAACCTATTTCTTTTACTGACTTTACCCATGCCTTAAGCAACATTTTCCAACCTAACCTTCCCGTAATTGCTCTACTGGAAAAAATGAAAGCTCGGGGGATAAAACTCTTTCTTTTATCTAATACGTGCGATGCTCATTTTAGCTTTGTTCAAAAGCATTTTGCTTTCCTACAACTATTTGATGGATTTATTCTATCTTATGAAGTTGGAGCTCGCAAACCAGAGAGAGAAATCTACCAAAAGGCTCTTGAAATAGGCAACTGTTCTCATAAAGAGTGTTTTTACATCGATGATGTCCCCGCCTTTGTACAAGCAGCGCGTTCTTTAAACATTGATTCAGAGATCTATTTAAAGCCAGAGATACTTCACCATCATTTAATTCAAAGAGGAATCCTGTAATGGTAAAAAGAAAAAAGGGCCTTTCCTCTCAAAAATGCGCAAAGCTCATTCTTGAATGTATTCATAAAAGCTCCTATCAGCCTATAACCGCTGAGGAATTATTTACAGAAATTCACCTATCCCCTTCTTCATCGTCTACATTTCAGTTGGCCATTCATGATTTACTAAAAAGTAATCAGATCTGTTTGAGAAAAAAGAAATTGCATCCTATAAAACAAGGCCAGGAACAAATCTTAATCGGAACCCTTAGACTACACCCTAAAGGATTTGGATTTGTTATTCCCGATGAGCGCGCAAAATGGCCACAAGATATTTTCATTCCTAAAAATTATACAGAATCTGCTATCGATGCTGATCTGGTAGAAGTAGCAGTAAATACACATTCCTCTTCAGAAAAAGGGCCTGAAGGAAAAATTCTTTCTATCTTAAAAAGAGCTCATACCCAATTAGCTGGGACGATTTACGCTGTCCATTCTGCCAGAGAACTTGCGGCTCATGTACCTCTACTAGGAAACAATAAGCCTACTGTCATTCGTTCCTCTCCCTCTATTTCTTGTAAAATAGGAGATAGGGTTATCCTTCGTGTTGATGAATGGGGTTCTAAGGAAAAACCTACTATTTGCACAGTATCCCAAATTATTGGTAATATCATAGATCCTTCTTGTGATGTTAAAGCAACAGCTCTTGAATTTAATCTACGCTCTGATTTTCCTGAAAATGTACTCACAGAAGCGAAAGGCTTTGGAAACAAGGTACGAGCTCCTGATCTTAAAAACAGAAGAGATTTAACAGGGCTTACTTGCTTTACTATAGATCCCGACACTGCAAAAGACTTTGATGATGCCCTTTCTTTAACCAAGGATGAAAAAGGACATTTTCATCTTGGGGTTCATATTGCAGATGTAGCTCACTATGTAAAACCAAACTCTCTTTTAGATCAAGAAGCCTTTTTAAGAGCTAATTCTACCTATTTCCCAGGCACTTGTATTCCTATGCTACCAGAGGAGTTATCTAATCAACTCTGTAGCTTAAAAGCTCAGGTAAATCGTTTGACTGTGTCTGTATTAATAAAGATGGATCAAGATGGAAAAATCTTACATTTTGAAATCGTGCGCTCTTACATCAAAAGCGCAAAACGCTTTAGTTATTTTGAAGCTAAAGAAGTTTTAGATGGCAAGAAAAAAAATGTTCATGCTCCTACTCTACAGTTAATGGTAGAGTTGTGTCTACTGCTGAAAAAACAACGTCGAGAAAGAGGGAGCATTGATTTTTCTCTTCCAGAAATTTCTTTGGTTATTGATGAAAATGGTTTGCCCTTAGGAGTAAAGAAAATTGAATATGATATCACGCATCAATTAGTTGAAGAATTTATGCTTAAAGCTAATGAGCTCGTTGCTTTAGAACTAACCAATAGAGGCAAACAACTCATTTACCGTGTGCATGAAGAACCTAACCCAGAAAATATCAGAGAATTTTTTGAATTGGCGCGTACATTTGGATTAAATGTATCTAGTAATAGTACTTTTAAAGATATACCAGAGCTATTTCAGCAAGCTCAAGAAAGCCCATTTTTATCTCAGCTCTCTATAGCGTTTATTCGCAGCATGAAATTAGCTCAGTATTCCACAGAGAATATGGGGCATTTTGGTCTTTGCTTAGAACACTATTGTCATTTTACAAGTCCTATTCGGCGCTATAGCGATTTGATCATTCAAAGACTGCTCTTTAATGAAGAGCCAAAAGAGCTTGACCTAAAAGAAATAGCCACCCATTGCTCTGAACAAGAGAGAATTAGTTTCCGAGCAGAAAACAGCGTTGTCACCTTGAAAAAGCTTCGTTTATTGGAAAAGGAATTTCTAAAAGATCCTCTTCGATACCATGCAGCAATAGTAACCAAAATTAAGCCTTTTGGCCTATACTTTGAGCTTACAGAATTAATGTTAGAAGGATTTTTGCATATCTCCGAGCTTGAAGACGATTATTTTATTTTTGATGAGAGATCCTCCATCTTAAAGGGACGTTTTACAGGGCATGTACATAGACTAGGAGAAAAAGTATCCGTGCAAATAGTACGTATTGATCTTATTTTCCTAGAAAGCCGCTGGATGCTTAAGCAAGATCAAAACTCTAAAAAAAAACGTAAGAGAAATCGATGAGTTTCACACTTCCTATTTCTTTTTATCAACGCGAAGATGTAGTGCAAATAGCACGCGAACTATTAGGAAAGCTTTTATTAACCCAAATGAACAATCAGATTACCGGTGGTATAATTACGGAAACAGAGGCCTATAAAGGTGCAGAAGACAGAGCCTGTCATGCCTATAACTACCGTAAAACCAAACGCAACCATGCAATGTATCAAAATGGAGGAATTACCTATGTTTATCTGTGTTATGGAATCCATTATCTTTTGAATGTGGTTACCCATACAGAAGGTGTTCCTCATGCAGTATTAATTCGGGCAATTTTTCCAACTTTTGGAATTGAGACCATGTTAAAAAGGCGTAAGAAAAATTCTTTAAATCCCAAGTTAACCAATGGTCCGGGTAGTGTATGCCAGGCTTTAGGAATCGATATTACTCACAATGCAACTCCTCTTAACTCCCCCTGTATCTGGATTGCAAACAGCGATGTATTAATAGATCAAACTCAAATAACCCAAGGTCCTCGTATTGGAGTTGACTACGCTGGCCAGGATGCGCTTTTACCTTGGCGTTTTAAACTTGAAAAACTATATTGTTAGAATTATAAAAAATAAAGAGGAGCAATGAAAAAATACTTTCTTACAGGCCTTGTTATCTTACTTCCTCTTGCTGTAACTATTGCTGTTTTACTATTTTTAATCAATTTTCTGACACAGCCTTTTATTGGCGTGGTTTCTGCTATTTTATCAAAAATGAACCTATTGAATCGAAATTTTCTTTTTTTATCATCAGAGCACCTCGTCCGCTACACAAGCCAGGTAGTCATTCTTATCTTATTATTCATTATTACTGTTTTACTAGGGGCAATTACTCGTTGGTTTGTCATTAACTCGCTGTTTCGGCTAGGCGATAAAATCATTCACCGAATTCCTATTGTAAACACTGTATATAAAACCACTCAAGATATTATTAAAACACTTTTCTCTAAGGATAAAAACTCATTTAAACAAGTTGTGATGGTGCCCTTTCCCAGAGAAGGGGTCTATGTAATTGGACTTGTTTCTCGAGATGCTCCTGAAGTATGCTCGCATTCTACAAATCAGGATCTAGTTTCTGTGTTGATCCCAACTACGCCTAATCCCACAACGGGATTTCTTTTAATGTATCCTCGAGAACAACTTCTATGTATTGACATGCGACCAGAAGATGCTATTAAATATATTGTTTCCTGTGGTGTCATTGTTCCACCCGCGAAACCAAGTGCACCTTTATGAAAAAATATTTTTTTGCGGGCTTCATTACTCTTTTACCTCTTATATTAACCTGTGTTATTGTGATTTGGTTGGTAGAACTAGTTACTACTCCTCTCATCGGTGTTGTTCAAGATATTTTAATAAACCATCCACAAATGCCCTTTTTCTCTTTAGCCAACCACGATGTGCTCATTAAAGTGTTAAGCCGCGTGTTTGCCTTAGTTTTCTGGATTGTTGTGATTTTTATCCTTGGTTTTTGCAGTAGAGAATTTTTCCTGCGCTCCTTCTTACATCTTACCGATCGCCTTTTCTCTCGACTGCCTTTTGTAAAAAAAATTTATAAAATCAGTCATGATTTAACAAAAGTCGTGTTTTCTGGAAAAGAAAAGACATTCAAGCAAACAGTACTTGTGCCCTTTCCTCATAAAGATACATTTGCTCTTGGCTTTGTAACTAGTGAGGCACTGCCAGAGATCTTCACTAAACTAGCCTCTGCTATAGAAATTGCTGTATTTGTTCCTACAGCTCCTCACCCCATGTCTGGTTTTATCCTTTTAACTCCTAAAGCTTTAAGCTACCCTGTTGAAGTGTCAGTAGAGGATGCTTTTAAATTTTTAATTTCCTGCGGGGTTATTCATCCTATACAAACTCCTCTAAATTGATACATAAGAAAAAATTGAATTTTTCCTTCTCTAAACTGAAGACTTGCTATTTTAGTCAAAAATTCATACAATTTCTCATCATAGAAAAGATACTTAGGAGCTTATGTTATGGTCCGTTTAAGCAAACAAGAAAGAATTCGCAATATATCCCCCCGTCGCCCTCGCCGCCCTTCGACTAAAACAGGCCCTAAAAAGGATAATCTCCCTCAAGGGTTTAAAGTCCATGCGAATGCAATTGATACAGAATTAGCCCAAAGGGCTTTTATCCCTAAAATCAAATAATTTAAAAAGGCAAGAAAGAGTTATGTCTAGGCACCCAAGTTATGGAAAATCGAGTAAATCCGCTAAAAAGCGCAATGTCCTTAAAAGGTTTGAAAGGGTTGACGTTTTGCGTCGTCTTGGCAAATGGAAAGATGGAGAAAATGTAAAAGTAACCAACTTACCCAAAACACCTAATTCTTTCTAGTTTTGCAAATAAAACTTTTAAATTCTCAAAAAGACCTCCGCTTTTCTAAGTTAAAAATGAAAAAGGTGGTCTTTTTTTTATTTGAATTTCTGCAAATCAAAACAGATGAAATAAGCATTCAATTTGTCTCTGAAAAAAGAATCTCTCAACTGCACGCCCTTTTTTTCCAAGACCCTACTCCAACAGACTGTATTACTTTTCCGATAGATTCTATTACATGTAAATCCAATAGATATCATCTTTTAGGTGAAATATTTATTTGCCCCAAAATTGCTAAGCAGTATGCTAAAAAACATCGTATAAATCCTTTTGAAGAACTATGTCGTTATGTAGTTCACGGCATTTTACATTTAATGGGTTTTGAAGATGAAAACCCCGACTCAAGAGCTCAAATGAAAAGAAAAGAAAACGCTTGTCTAAGACACTTGAGACAAAGAGGGTTACTTGAACCAAATTAAAGGAACACTATTTTGACCACTTTTTACGGTGTAATCACTTTTTTATTCTTAATTGGGTCCAGTGCTTTAACCGCTATTTCTGTTGCTCTACAACAAATGGGAAAGCTGCAAGTAGAAGATTATTTAAAACAAAAGCACCTCCCTTTATTTTTCCGTTATTTTCTCCAGGTCTTTTTTGGTAAACAAAAGTGGGAAGGCATTCTTTTTTCCTTGAGCTTTACAAAACACATTCTACGTATTGGATTTGTTTTAACGGCTTTTTTTCTTTTGATAAACCAAAAAATATTTCGCGATCATTTATCTGGAGAAATGATTTATGATCAAAAAGCGATTATTTTTATTGTCTGTGCAATTATTCTTACTTCGCTGACAACAGACTGCCTTTTTAGTCTATTTGGTCGCTTTAAACCAAAAAAGACCTTATCCATTTTAGCAGCGCCCTGTTCTCTGATTTTATCTCTGTGCATTCCTTTAACAGCTCCCTTTTTTAGATTGATACAACTACTCTCTGTTAAGCTCTCTCAAGACAAAAAAAGCCCCCTTGGCTTTCGACTTAAGGACAAGATTCATGAGTTATTACAAGAAACAGAATTAGGGGCTTACTTAGATGCCAATGAACAAAAGCTCATTGGCTCTATAGTATCTTTTAAAGAAAGAATTGTCAGAGAAGTTATGGTTCCTAGAGTTAATCTAGTAAGCCTACCTTCAACAACCTCTTTAATAGAAGCCGCTAGAGTTTTTCTTGCGGAAAACTTTAGCCGCATCCCTGTTTATAAAGACACTGTTGACAATATGGTCGGAGTTCTACTCTACAAAGACATTTTAAAAGTGCATATCGAACACCAAAACGATATTAAGCTGCTTTCTTCTTCTATAGAAAAAATCATCAAGCCTGTTCTCTATACCCCAGAAACCAAAAAAATAGCTTATTTATTGCAAGAATTTCGTAGTAAACAAATCCACCTTGCCATTGTAGTGGATGAGTGGGGGGGGACGGAAGGAATTGTAACTATTGAAGATATTTTAGAAGAGCTAGTAGGAGAAATTGCTGATGAATACGATGTAGGCACAGAAAGCCTCTACACAGCACTACCCAACGCAGAAGGATGGATTATTAGCGCTAAGATGTCTATTATCGATATTGAAGCAGAATTAGGCATGCGCATTCCTCAGAGCCCCGAGTACGATACCATTGGAGGATTTGTGGTGCATAAAGCAGGTGCTATCCCCTCTAAAGGTTGGCGCTTACATCAAGACAACTTCGATCTAGAAATTTTAAGCTCCACTGAGCGCTCTATTGAAAAGATTAAAGTCACTCATTTTCCTTAAGCCAGGGTGAAGTAGAAATCACATTATAATGTCTATCGTCTTCTGAAATAATAACAATGTACTCATTCTCACATTCTCTTCTAAGAATTTTATTAGTATCGGCCGTATGCTCAGGATATGTTGTGATGAAGTCTACTTGACCAAAACTCTTGCACCGAACTACCTTTATTGGTGTACCTAGCATATAACCAAGCAAACACATCTCCATCTGTTCTGCACCGCCTGTATCTCCTAGAGTATTCATATGATTTATCATAAACTCTTTGGAATTGGGTGATGTATCTCTAAAGGGCATGAGCACTGCAAACTCAGGAACATCTTCTTTTTTATTTATCTTATCATATAGGTCTAAAACTGTAGCCATCATATGCAGTTTTATAGCTTCCATCAATAGTATATCACCTTCTACACGGTTCATTAGTTTTAATGTTTCTTCAATTCTTTCCCCTGGAGATTCTATCTGTAAGACATGCGTAGTTTCTTCTTCAAATGCACTCAAAATAGTATCCATGCGTTTCTTCACATTCTCTAAGTTATCTTCGATTTCCTTTGCAGTGTTTAAAAATTTCCAGTTGCACAACCAATGCCCTTCTTGATTGTTCATTTCTTTTACAAGATAGTCTAAAGTTGTTTTTTTTGAAGGAAACTGTAATCCTTTACTAAGCACTTTAAATAAAGTGGCTCTCAAACCACAATAGTTATCACCACGAATATTGTGCATATATTGATAGCCAGCTTTAACTGCCTCTGCATAACCATCTTTCATGCGTATTGCTTTTTCTGTATTAGCTGCCCATTCTTTCTCTGCATATGTTTTTAGATCTATTCTGCGTGTAACTGCTAGATTATTCTTCTTTCTATCAATCTCCATTCCATCTGTATATGTTTTTAGAAGGTCTAGGTCTTTCTGAGCAGGGCGGTTTTTCGAAACTTTCTTCTCTTTATGAGAAATAGAATCAGAATTCAGGTTTCTTTTAGCAATTGTATCTGTAGTTTGTGTCTTACTATTTTGTCCTTTACTCCAAACCTCTACGGCTTTTTTCAGCGCCGACCAGGATAAATTTTTGCCAGTACAAGGATAAATTACTATAGCAGGAAGAGTTAAAATAGCCCCTGCCACCCAAGCAATGGATTTAAAGACTTTTACAGAGGTTGAAAGACACCATTGTATATTAGAATAATTACTAGTTGGATAAGTCATCTATAAAATCTCTTTGTTTAATTTTTTCATTAAAAATATAATTACAGTATTATACTCGATGAGCAAGTTTTTTATTCTTGACAAAACAAAACATTGCTATACTTCTTTTTTTAAACCTGTCGAGGTATCCTTATGAAAGTAGATCAAAAACCTTTGAAGTTTATCAGTGACTATAT
>JBAUFS010000046.1:0-9950 GCA_049679255.1 Candidatus Rhabdochlamydia sp. | reverse complement strand
AAAGAAATTGAGGATTTGCTTAACAATCGGCCTAGAAAAGTGTTACAATTTCGTACACCCATAGAGGTCTTCAATGAATGTAGATTGAAGTCTGCAGTTGTCGCACTTTAGAGTTGAAAAGGCGTTTCTATTGCTTTGAGATTTTTAGCTTTAGTAGCGCATTCAAGGGGAGTTTTTCCTCTGCGATAATTGATCTTTGCTTGTGCTTGAACCTCGACTCCGGCTTCGAGTAAAGCATTTAGGAATCTACCTTCTGTATCAAATATCGCAGCCTCATGCAGTTGTGGGTGCTTGTTGTATCACTTTTTTCATCAAAGCATATTCATCTATACTACACATTCCATAACCATCAGATCCATTATACATCCAATCACTTGTAGTACTTATGGATAAATAATTAAAAGCTTGCTTAATCTTCTTTTGAATATCTGGAGTTCTTTGAGACCAGTCTAAATAGCGAGGAGTTGCCTCTGAAGGAACATTCGGCTCTGCATTCACACAATTGCCTAAATCCAAAATTGCAGGAATACTCATTTTTTACCTATTTGTTTTAAAAACAAAAAATTATAATTAAAAATCTCAATTTAATGGTATCTTTAATATTTTAGATGTAAGCTTTTTCTATGGAGAAATTCTATTTTCCTAATCGAACGCGCAGCTATTAACGGATTTTATATCAATTTAATTTCTTTAAAATCTTTATTTTTATTCTCAAAAAAATTACATGTAAATTAAAGAGAGGTATAAATGAAAAAAATATTAGTTCTAATTCTAATTTTATTTTCTACTTTTATTTATGCTGCTGAAACAAAAGATGTACCGGTTTTAATTTTAGGAGGAGGCCCTGCTGGTTTAACAGCTGCTATTTATTGTGGGCGTGCTGGCATTAAACCAGTTGTCATTACAGGAGATAGCGTAGGGGGGATGATTACGCAATCCCCTAGAGTGGAAAATTGGCCAGGAAGAGATGTCATTTCAGGAATTGAGCTAGGTAAAGACCTGGAAAATCAGGCGCGTCTAAATGGAGCTGAACTACTTAGAGAGGAAGTAATTGATGTAGTGCTCTCTCAGGATCTTTCTCAAAAAGCACATCAAATAACAACTCGTTCTTTAATTACTCAGGAAGAGGTGATATACTACACGCCTATTGTAGTTGTTGCTTTAGGAGCAACTCCTAATAAATTGCATGTTCCTGGGGAACAAAGTTATTGGTCTAAGGGGGTATATAGCTGCGCAGTATGTGATGGAGGATTTTACAAGGACAAAATCGTAGCAGTAGCAGGAGGAGGAGACGGAGCTTTAACAGAAGCGCAGTACCTTGCAAATCTTGCTAAAAAAGTTTATATCATAGTGCGCGGAAGAGCTTTTCGTACTGTAGAAAAACAAAGAGAGAAGCAAGTAACCTCTTTACCCAATATAGAAGTTCTCTATCAAATGGAAGTAAAAGAGATAAAAGGAGAGAAAGATAGAGTAAGCCATCTTATTTTATCCAATCAAAAACACAAAAAAAGTTATCATCTACCAGTAGATGCTTTATTTTTAGCTATTGGGTCTGTGCCAAATACAAAGTTATTTGCCAATCAATTAGAGTTAGATTCAGGATATATTCGATTAAAGCAGCACCAAAAAACCTCCGTTAAGGGGGTGTATGCTGCAGGAGAGGTAGCAGATCCTGAATTTAAGCAGGCAATTTGCGCAGCAGCAGATGGTGCTAAAGCAGCCATGCAATTACAAAAAGAAATCAATAAACCATGTAAGCCTTGTGAGCTTTTGCAAAACAAATTAAAAAAGGAGTTGTAAATGAAAAAAATTATTCTAGTGATTTTAAGCGGCTTATTTATGGTTTGCTCTTTGCCGATTTACTCTGCAAATAAGTCTAAAACTCAAGGAAATACTCCTTTGGAGGTTTCTTCTTTAAAGCAATTAGATGCACTTTTAGGAAGTCAAAAAATCGTCTTTATCGACTTTTATAAAGATTCTTGTCCTCCTTGCGAGCGGTTCAAACCCTTATATGAACATTGGGCGTATCGATTTGGTAAACAAATTATTTTTATTAAGATCAATGCAAGTAACCCAAAAACAGATGACTTATGTAAAAAGTTTGAGATAACTAGCTTGCCTACTTTAATTATTTTAGATAGTCAAGGAGAGAAAATCGCTAAGCATATAGGAATAGAGGAAGTAACAAAAATAAATGTCGAGAGATTTTTAGCTCATGTGGAGACTCAAGACTTTAAATAAGTCGATAGACGATTTTTCCAACCAGGTAGCCAGCGCGTTTCATCTCTAGGTGCATTAGCTACCCGGTTTTCCAGTAACAAATTAGCTGCTTTCACAAAGTCTTGAACGGGATTAGTTGATTGATTTGGCATATTTTGTATCACTTGTTTTAGCCCCCATCCTTGATTTGCATATTGCTCTTTGAGAGTAGTTCCTTCCCCTTTGAAATTAATATAGTCTATGATGGCGTATTTCCCATTAGAAGTTTGAGCAAGCAGATGTATTTTTTTGATAAAGGATTTTTTTTCTTTAAGGGGAAGAGATAAGAGAATATTTGCAATCGCCTTTTGTGAGCGCTGCGCAATAAAGAGCATCTGCAATTCAATGGTTTGAGTGAGCAGTTTTTTTAAGTTTTGTTTACGTGGATCTTGGGTTTGATCAAATTCTTGCTTAGAATACCAGGGGCAATCTTTTTCTTTCTCAAGCCAAGAAGGAATGGAGACGCGATGTTTTTGTAAAAATAGAAGAAAGTCAGGAAATGTATCTGCAAATTGCTTTTGCCTGTCTTTTGGATACCAAATAAAATGTCCGATTCCTAAAGAGAGAAAATCTTCACCCAGATTCCAGCTTAGCAATCTATTGGTAGTTGCTCCACATTCATTTTGCCAAATTTTTTGACCAATGGCATGCGCTTCCTTTTTAGAAAGACTAAGATAGGAAGCATGGGGGGTATTTATTTTCCCATCACAACTCATTACAAGAGACAGAAGAAGAAGTAATCTTAAAAACATAAAATTTATTTGTAAATGTTAAGAGAAATAACACCACTTGCAAAAGCGGGTATATTGCGGCCTGCTATAGAAAACCAACAACCAGCGATAATTCCTACGCTTTGATTGAAATTATACTCAAGCGCAGGCGCGATGCTTATTTGCTCTTTTGAAGCATCCCCTATTAAATGAGGAACACCATTCAAATGACCTCTATCTCCTGTAAAACGTGTTTTATTAGTGTGTATATATTCTAAGTCACAAGCTAAAACAAAGCGTTGGGTAAAAGACCATTCTAGTCCTAATAGAGAAATAAAAAATTGTCCAGGGAATACTTTGCCTCTTGTATGAGGTCCTCCTCCATAGGAGTTTAATCCTTTTACATGAACTGGAGTAGGGAAATGGTAGCTTAAACTAAGACGAGTTGCTAGAAATTGAGAACACCCCATTTGAAACGTTCGTCCAAAAACTAAAGCAATTCCTGGAAAATAACCCCCTAATCCTCCTGCATCTAAACCTTTTTTATCCAAGCTCAAGTGTTGATATTTTCCTGTAGGCAAAGTAGCAAGCAGTCTTAGTTTAATGGCAGGTCCAGCAGGAGCAGCTTTGTATAATTGAAAGCCAAGGGATATGGGAATATCTCCAAATGCCCATGTATGAATATCTTTTTGATGCTTATACAATACTAGAGGATTGAACTGAAAATCACAAATTTTTGACAATCCGAATTGGACATCTAATACAAAGGAACCAACAAATAAGTGGGGCATAGAATGGTTTTTCCAATGGGCATTGTAATGTCCGTAGATATTTGTAAAGAACAAATAGGATTGTATATTGTAGTGGCCTTTAGGAACAACATTTGCACTTGGTGTAAGCAAAGGTCCTGTAAACCAAGGCTCATTAGGAGCGATATGAGGCATATCAGGAGAGCTTGCAAATCCAATCAAGGGAGAACATAAAACAACAAATCGTATGAAATAACTTTTAAAAATGTTCATGTTCTAGTAGTTTAGTTCCTTTGAAAAAAGTTGGGTTAATTTAAGATAAAAATGATAGTATTGCTTTATACACACACTACTCCAATATGAAAATAGAAACTTTAAGTTTACCGGGTATCAGCTTAATTAAGCCACAGAGATTTTTTGATCAAAGGGGTTTTTTTTCAGAAACGTTTCATAAGCAACGCTATAGCGAAAAAGGAATTCATTGTGAATTTGTCCAGGACAATCATTCTTTTTCTCAGCGTGGGACCTTAAGAGGAATGCACTTTCAGAGAACGCCTGGTCAAGCAAAGCTGATTTGGGTAATGCAAGGAGTGATTTTTGATGTAGTGGTGGATATTTGTCCAACGCGTTCTACTTTTGGCAAATGGCTAGGGGTTTATTTGGACGCGGAAAAAGGGGAACAGTTATTTATTCCCACAGGATATGCACATGGATTTTGTGTAATCAGTGAAACCGCTCATGTTTGTTATAAAGTGAGTAGTTCTTTTGATCCATTGGAGGAAAAGGGATTTCGTTACGACGATCCTGATATAGGAATTAAATGGCCTCTTTCTTCAGTTATCTTATCTGAAAGAGATCGTAATCAACCATTTTTACGGCAAATAATATGAAGATTTGGATTCTAGGTGGCAAAGGGATGTTGGCTAATGTATGTGCAAAAATGTGCATACAAAGGAATTTACAGTTTATTGCTGATGATAGAGCTTTAGCTGATATCACAGATTATGATCAGTTGCTACAAAGAGCTAGATTGGTACAACCCACACATATCATTAATTGCGCTGCTTATACCAATGTAGATCAAGCAGAAAAAAATCCAGAGATAGCTTTTTTGGTAAACGCAACAGGGGCCTCGTTTGTGGCAAAAGTAGCAAAACTCATGGATGCGCACTTCATTCATATTTCAACAGATTATGTATTTTCAGGAGATCAGCAAATTCCCTACTGCGAAGAAGATGTACCTTGTCCTCTAAATGTATATGGTACAAGTAAACTGGAAGGAGAAAATCTAGTGTTAGACATTCACCCTAATACATGTGTTCTTCGTACTTCTTGGGTTTTTGGTGCAGGAGGAAAAAATTTTATCAGTTCTTTGTTATCCCTATTGCAAAATCAAGAAGAGGTTCATGTAATCCAAGACCAATGGGGATGTCTTACCTATTGTTACGATTTAGCTTCTGTTATTTTAGATCTTATACAAGAGAGGGGGATTTATCATTTTGTGAATCAAGGTATTTGTTCTCGTTTTGATATTGCAAAAGAACTCTTTGAGAAGTTGCAAGATCGGGTCTTTTGTAAGAGAGTGATTCCTACTTCAGCTGCTAATTATGTAAATATGGCAAAACGCCCAAGGTTTAATGTATTAGGAACACAGAAGATTTCTAAAAAGCTAAATAACTCTCCCAGACATTGGAAAGAGGCATTAGGAGAATTTTTTATAGATGCGATCACGGTTTAAATCTTTGTTAGTTACCGGAGGAGCGGGCTTTATTGGATCTTGTTTTATTCGTTATGGATTAAACAAGGTTTATGGAGTTGAAAAGATGGTAAATCTTGATGCGCTGACCTATGCCGGCAATATGCATAATCTAGAGCCCGTTCAAAGTGATACGCGTCATGTGTTTGTACAAGCAGATATTTGTGATCAAAGAACAGTAGCAAAGCTTTTAGAAGAACATCAGATTGAAGCAATTGTACATTTTGCTGCAGAAAGCCATGTTGATAAAAGCATCTTAGGGCCAAGAGAGTTTTTAGAAACCAATGTAGGGGGAACTCTTGCACTGCTAGATCTTGTGCGCTTATCTCCTGAAATTCACTTTCATCATGTATCCACCGATGAAGTATATGGATCTTTAACCCATCAAGAGAGCTCTTTTAAGGAGACATCTCTTTATAAACCCAACTCTCCTTATGCAGCTTCCAAAGCAGCAGCAGATCACTTTGTGCGCGCATATGCCAATACATATAAACTCTCCACCACTATTTCTCATTGCTCTAATAATTATGGCCCCTATCAACACCCAGAGAAGTTTATTCCAAGGATGATTGCAGGATGTTTGCATAAATCCTTTCTGCCTATATATGGAGAAGGAATGAACATTCGCGATTGGTTGTTTGTTGAGGATCACGTTAAGGCTATTTGGACAATTCTAGAACAAGGAGTTACAGGAGAGTCTTATGCCATAGGTGGAGAATGTGAGAAAACAAATATCGATGTACTTCATTGTATCATTGATACTTTTTCTGCCTTAGAAAACAAAGATCCTAATCACTTGAAGCTTCTCATTAAAAGAGTAGCTGATAGACCAGGACATGATTTGCGTTATTCTATTGATGCTACTAAGATTAAGAAAAATCTTGGCTGGACGCCTATGTACGATTTTGCATCTTCTTTAAGAGAGACTATCCGTTGGTATTTAGAACACCCAAAAAGGTTAGAATGCTAAAAATTATTTGCGTAATACCCGCTAGATTACACTCAACACGTTTTCCTAAAAAAATCTTGGCACTATTACACAATAAACCTTTGATTCAATGGGTATGGGAAAAAGCGTGCTCTATCTCTTGTTTTGATCAAGTAGTGATTGCTGTAGATGCAGAAGAGACGAGAGAGATTGTCCAATCCTTCGGTGCTAATTGTATGATGACGTCTCAAGAGTGCCCAACAGGAACGGATCGATTAATCGAAGTTATGCAAAAAGGCTCTATGCAAGCAGATATATGGGTCAATTGGCAAGCAGATGAACCATTTATCAATGAGCAAATGATCAAGGACCTTTTGCAGTCGCCCTATAATAGCGATATATGGACGCTGAAGAAGAAAATGGTAAACCCTTCTGATATTTTATCGCCTCATGTTACAAAAGTTATCTGCAATCATGAAGGACATGCGTTGTATTTTTCTCGCCATGCGATCCCTTATTATCGCGATCAAAATCCATTGCAATTGTATTATCAACATATTGGGCTTTACGCTTTTTCTCAAAAAGCTTTAGAGAAGATCTCCCAATTAGATTCTTGTGGAATTGAAGAAGCAGAGAAATTAGAACAGCTGCGCTTTTTGTTTCATAATCTACGCATTCGTGTAAGTGAAACCCTGGAGAGCTCTTTAGGGATCGATCTTCCCGAACATCTTGCTAAAGCGGAAAAGTATTTAGAGGCGCTACCTTCTTGACATGTTTTTTGGCATTGAGTAGTTTTCGATATATCTGAAAAATACAATGCTAAATGAGAATCTTTTTATTGTTCCTTTTTTTGCTAACCGATTTAAGGGTAACAACCCCTCCATGGGGAGCTAATAGACATGCCTTGCTTGTTGGACATGCGCAAAAACTAGAGAAAGATCTCAAGCAATATCCTTCTTTCCCCTTTCCTGTACCAGCAGAAGAAGTATTTAAGCTTTTTCCTAAACAGCGTATTCCCATTTTTGCTTATGGAAGCTTATTATATCCTGAATCCGCTCTCAAAACAATTCCTCAAACAACTATTGATACCTATCGTCTGGTAGTGGCTTACGGATTTCAACGCGCATTTAACTATAAAGCCTCCTTATCAAAAAAATTAGCACGCGAAAGCGATGTAGCAATGTTAAATTTATTCCAAGCCAAATCTTCTGACATAGTAAATGGAGTATTAATGTGGGTGACACATGATGATTTAACAAGACTTATTCAAAGAGAAAAGGGATATCATTTAAAACCGGTCATTGTAAGTGATTGGGAACAAGGGTTAAATTCTAAAATTTCTCAACCAAATTTTTGGCTCGCTTACGTATTTATTGCGCCTTCTGGGTCTTCTTATTCTCATCCTAAAATTAACCCGTATCCTCCTTATGCAAATGCAGCTTTATTAGGAGCTAAAAGATATGGAGAAGTGTTTTTTACATTTTGGCTAGAAACCACTTTTTTGGCTGATCTAATCACTCCTTTTTCTGCTTGGATAGAAAACCCACAGATCGATTGCAATCAGGAAACACCTTGCAAGTAATTCAGTGATTAAAAAAAATCTTTTTAAAAATCATAAATTTAACTTATGATTTTATCTTGTTAGAGACAGTAGATTAATTGTTTGGTTAGTTTTTCAAATTCAAGATTTGATTTAAGGGAGAAGTATGTCTATTAATTTGAGCATGGATAGTACAAATAGCAATTCTAATTCAAGAGATGGCTTATGTACATATGTTTCAAATGGTGTGTTAAGGACATTTAATAGTATCCATAGAATCCCTGCTAATTTGATGAATGCTTGGATGAATAGCACAACTTTTCAGAAGGTTATGGGAACAGCTATTACTGTTTATTGTACAGCGGCTACGGTATATATCATATATCTCGAATCTCGGGATATTCATAGCCCTATGGATTGCCTTGTAGAGTTTAAAGATAACAATACTTTTTTAGATAGATTCATATTAGAAGAAGGACAAAAGTTGTCAAAAAATTATGGCGCCCATTTGGCTATAGCCCTAGAAAAATGCGAGGAAGAATATCATCAATCAGGTGCACATGAAACAGACCTAAGCGAAGCGCTTGGTATGCAGCTCTGTTATCCCTTAATAAATAAGGTTTGTAAGGTAAGTAAGGATTTGTTGCAAATTATGCCTAAATTAAGCCTTTTAGAAAATTTACAGATAAACATTACAGAAAATTCAAATGAATTAGAATTTATACAAAACAGTTTCTCTTGTAAAAAAGTTTGAGAGTTTTCTTTCAAGAATTTCTTTTTGTATAAGGAAAAGCGTAAAATACATATTAATTTAGGTAAGAGATTTTATGAGCAGTGTAACAATAAATAACGGAGATTCCGTTAAACCTCTTATTTTAGAGAGTAATCCTAGCCCAACCAATAATTGGTGCACAAAAGGTGTTTTGAGAGCTATGCATAGTGTTGCTAAAATTCCCTCTCGCTTGGTTAATGCTTGGAGAGATAGTACAATTCTTCAAAAAGTATTTGGAGCAACTACTACTATTTATTGTACAGCTGCTACAGTCTATATTATATATCTTCAGGCTCAAGAGAATACAGATTGTGATTGTCTTGAGGAACTCAAATTTACTAAATCAATTTTTTGAACAAAAGAACCATGAACATAATGGTTCTTTGCAGAACCTTTTTGTTTCTATTGATCAATTGCTCACGCAGAAAAGTCTGTGTGAAAAAGATTTTTATGAATCGGGTGCACATGAATCAAGCCAGAGCGGAACGGTTAGTATGCATGTTTGTTATCACTTAAATGAATAGGATCTGTAATTTTGTAGATACAAGCGAAGAAATGTTACAATTACTACCGAATTCTTACGAAAGGTGCCAGGAAAACTGCGCAATAATGTAACAGACATTATGAAAAGAATGGATGAAGACTTGTATTATATTCATTCCGAGTTTGATTGCGATATAAACTGATTCTTTTTACATTGCTTGCAAAACTTCACCGATCAAATGACGATATGCATCGTAGATGGGAGTGAAAAGATTCTGGCTATTTTTTAAAAACTTCTTCATGGCTTCTGATTGGTAAAAATTGATGAGTAATTTTATCTCTTTATGAGAAAATGTTGCATCAAAGCTACAAGCAAATTTTTCTATAAAAGAATCTTGTAAAATTTTTTCTCTAACAATAGAGCTTACTTCTTCAATACTTGCATTTTTTCCAGAAAAGCTAAGAGCTTGAATGATAGACATAGGCAGCATCAGTTTTAGTTGTTCGGGTTGCATAGTTGTAAGCCGGATCAGAGTTAAAATGTCTTTTGTTTTTGTGTTTTTATTTTTTTGATTAGATGTATTAGTCATGTGTTTTTTTGTTTTAATAGAAAATAAGTAATAAAGCCCACATTGAGCACTTTCTGTAAAAAAAATATTGTCAATTCACTGGAGCAGGTTGAAGATCTAATTCGTAGATTTTTCTTACAGAGCTTCCAAAATAACCAAGAATTCGCTTTCTGAGAGGAGTTAG
>JBAUFS010000045.1:0-7369 GCA_049679255.1 Candidatus Rhabdochlamydia sp. | reverse complement strand
GAAAGAAATTGAGGATTTGCTTAACAATCGGCCTAGAAAAGTGTTACAATTTCGTACACCCATAGAGGTCTTCAATGAATGTAGATTGAAGTCTGCAGTTGTCGCACTTTAGAGTTGAAAAGGCGACATATTTAGACGGTTCTTAGCCCACAGAGCAATTTTTCTAGCTTGCTCTTTTAATTGTTGTTGATCAGGAGCTTCTATATCGGTCAGGCTTAGTTCATTGGATGTGTCAATAATAAGAAGAGACATCGCTGTCATTTCCCGTAATACAACAGCTCTTTTCCAGGCTTCTTCATTAGCCAGAGGAGCAGGCGTAGATACAAATGCTGCAACATGGCCACCTGCTACCTTAGCAGCATAAATAGCACCCACGGAAGCAATGGCAGTCATGATAAACCTAAGGGAGGGAGGGCACAAAGATGCAAATGGTAAAGTCCACCCGTGCCACCAGCTCATTGCAGTTAGCGTAGAAACCCCAAGAGAACCCACTATTTCCCCAAATGCCTGGCCTCTTGTAGTGTGTTCTTGTATAGAAGCCTGTACATTAGCAACATCTAAAGATGTAGCTCTAATATATGTATTTTGATATTCAATAAATCTAGCTTGTAGCTCCTCATCAGCTCTGATAAGAAGATCACATCTATCTGAGCTTTCTATGCCCATTTCACTAGATGGAGCATAATCTAGCCTGATATTTGCACCTATGACAGCGCTCATATTTCCCCTGTTTTTTTATAAAAAAAATTAGCTTATTTCTTCAATAGTTACTGATCCAGAAGGAGCTCCATCTAACGAATCAGAGCTGTTACTAGTGTTTCTCTGTCTTGGTTGTTGCAGTTCATTTAATGCTTGGCCTGCAAGTATGCCAAGAGAGATTGCATCAAAGTCTTTTTCTTTATAACCACGACTTCGCAATAGAAAAAACCTGTCAATAGCCTTATCTTTAGCTTTAAAGAAAGGCAAGTCTGCTGAAAAGGAGCTCAGGGGTATAGCTATAAAACACTCATTAAGAGAAATATTTAAAGAGTATCCAATAAGAGCTGGGAATGTGATACCTATGATTATAGGGGCTCCTACAGCTAATACCTTAGTAAAGCCATTTAATCCTTTAAAATCGCGATGCATTTGTAAAATTTGTTTTCTATTTAAAACAATAATAGTACAAGCTGCAACACCACATCCTAATGCAATAACAGGGTGAGAGGGCCAAAGAAATAGACTTCTTCCTGCTAAGGTGCAAATAGCTCCCACTAAACACCCCTGCCATAAGGACTGTTTTAACCATTCCCATTTCCTGGAGGCCGCGCGAGATTCTCCAGCTTGAGTTGAATAAACTTGATTGCCTAGAGCGCTTTCAGTTCGATGTGCTAATGTTCCTACACTCATCTTTTTACCTCTTAGTTCAGATAGTTATTTATTAGAGCAGAATTTAGAGTGTTTGCGTCTTTTAGCATATTGCAAAAATAACTCAATAGATGTTCTAACTGTTGGATTTCTTTTTGAAGAAGGTTTGCCTGTTCTGCTTGCGTATGAAGAAGTTGTTCTTTCTTGGTTCCAATCTCAGCAGCTATCTCCACAACGGTACTACCCATAACCAATACTTCTTTTTCCCATATTGCCGCTGTTAATTTAGACATATGAGGGTGTTGGTTCTCTACAAATTCTTCAGCTAACTGCTTGCCAGATTCATATCCTTTTTTTGCTCCCAAGATGATGGGAATAGCGTAGCATGTCAGTTTTGCAAAGGACCCAATATTACCAAAACTACTTATCATCGTATTAAAAACCGCTCCTGCTGCAGCCCCAACAGCTGTACCACCTAAAAAACCAGAAGTACCCCCAACAAAGACTAAAGGTTCTTTTATCTCTTGGATATATGCATCGTCTAAGCGTTTTGCTTCTTGCATTAAAAGACCGTACTGCTGAATTCGATCTAAGCAACTGCAATCAATAGCAATTAATCGATCATAACGTTCGCTCTCTTCTATACCCAGAATTTGAGATGGAGTTATTTTATCTAAGTTAAGAACTTTTCTAAAGGCCTCTTCTGCATCAATATTTGCTACTTCATACATTCCAAAGTTTGAGTTTATAGCTCCAGTCATAATAGTACTTCCTTATTGTTTTGTAAGATAAGTAACATAAATTTTACAGACAAAAAAAGATTTGTGTCCAGAATATTTGCAAAAAAAATACTATAATGGATGAAAGAACGTTTTAGCTTTAATTGCTTGCTAATTAGTAACAGATTTGTTACTAATGTAGCTATGAAATATCCTATTGTAAATCCATTCCAATTTGGAGATCCTGTTGAAGGGGATTATTATTTGCCTAGACCGGAACTAGTAAATACGGTTAGACAATTTCTTGAGAATCGCATACATGTTGTTCTAGTTGGTCCGCGGCGCTTTGGAAAAACTTCTTTTATTTTGAATTTACTGAAAGGATTAAAAAAAGATGGGTTTACCTGTCTTTTTGTAGATATTTTTAACATCACCTCCCATAGAGATTTTCTTCAACAGATGCTAAGAGCTTTGAGACTGAAGAATAATTGGCTAAAGGATCTAGTTGCTATAATTACAAAAATGCGGCCAAAAATATCTGCTGGAATCGATCCTAGCACAAACTGTCCTTCATTTAATTTTTCTCTGGATTGTTCTTCCGAAGGAGATATTAAAGAAGCCATTCAAGATCTATTAGAAGGACTAGAAAAATTAGGAAAACGGGTTATTCTAACAATAGATGAGTTTCAAAAAATTACGCAGATTAATGACCAAGGATGGCTTGAGGCAACTCTGCGTACCTATATGCAAAAACTAAAGAACACCTCTTTTTTATTTACTGGATCAAGGAAGAGCATTATTTATGATATGCTTAACAACCACACACGGCCACTTTATCGTTCTTGCCAGTTAATCGAATTTCCTTCTTTTGATGATGAATTTACAGACTGGGTTATTACAAGATTTTCGAAAGTGGGAATAAAATGTGAGAAAGAAGCCATCCAACGTCTTAGGTATTTGGTGCAAGATACTCCTAATTATGTTCAAATGGTTTGTTTTCATCTTGTTGCTGAAGGCAAAATGAAAATAACGGGTAAAGAAGTTGAAAAGACCTTAGGAACAGTTGTTCGACAAAACGCTTATGCTTATCAAACACTTTTAAATTCTCTTACTTTAACTCAACAAAGAGCACTTAGACTTGCTGCCACAGAAGGTAAAGCTATTTTCGGCAAAGAGCTTTTGGATAAATATGAAATTTCAAGCGCTCCTGCTTTAGCATCAGCTATTAAATCGCTTAAGGATAAAGGAATCCTTGATGAGCAAGCAGCAGGCAGGGGAACAGTTACTTTTGATGATCCATTCTTTTCTATTTGGCTGAAGACTATATAATTTATCTGAACTTTTATTGCAAAGTGATATTTAACGCACGTAAAAGAGCGATAATACTTGAAGGACGAAATCGATTTTTTGGAAAAAGTAAATAGGAAGATCTCAACTCTGGTTGGAATTTGTTCCAGAAAATCTCATGCCCATCTAAACGACATATTTTTTTTAGAGCTTTAAAAGTCCAGCTCGCTAGTAATACCATTAGCGAAAAATAAATTCATAAAGTAGCCCAATTTCTTGTGCAAAGCTTTTGGACCCTATCTGGAGTATCAACAAAATAGTTCCAGGCTTCACAGCAAGCATCTAGAATATCCTCGTAACCATCATAACATCGATTAGCCAATTTCTCATCCCTTAAAGCTTGCCACACCTGTTCTGTCGGATTCAATTCAGGAGAAGCGGGAGGGAGAGCGATAAGTGTGATATTCGAAAATCTTTTTAGCTTTTTCGTTGTATGCCATGCAGCCTTATCCAAAACAATTACTCCATGTCGCCCAGCAGGGATTTTACGAGAAATATGCTCCAGATGGATTAGCATCGCTTCAGTATTGACGGCCGGCATAATCAAACCCACTGCTTCATCTCGTTTAGGGCAAACCGCTCCAAAAATATACGCATACTCAAATTGCTGCTGCCGAATTAGTCGAGGTCTTGATCCTTTTTTCGCCCAAGTACGTGTTACGGTGCCTCTTTGACCTACACGAGCTTCATCTTGAAACCAAACATCCACATCTTCTATTTTTATTCCTTCAGGCAAAGTTGCTTGGATATTTTCTCTGAAATTTTTTTAAAAGCTTCTTGTGCTTCTAAATTAGCCTTTGGATGCTGAGATCGTCCTGTAATCCAGACCAATCCAACTCGCTGTAATGTATCATAGACCGAACGTAAGGATGACTTTACATGAAATTGTTTATCAAGGAGCTCCACTATATCCTTTCCTCTAATCCGTCCACCTTTTCGATTGGCTCCAAGTTGTAATACTGCCTCTCGAAATGCTTCTTGCTTATCTTTAGGTAAATTTGGTTTAGAACCCCGTCCAGGTCGATCCCTTAGCCCTTCTAACCCTTCATTTGTAAATTTTTTAGTCCAATCCCAAACAGTCTTGTAAGCTACTTTCATAAAGGCAGCTACATCTGCATAAGTTTTACCTTCTTGAATATGCGCAAAAGCCAAAAAACGAAGCCTTTCCCTTGGATTTTTTGTCGTCTTTGCTAATTTTTTGAAATCGTACTTCTGGATATTTCCTAATGGTTTTCTTGGTCGTCCCTTCATCTTTCAATCTCCGAAAAATGAAAAGATTACACTATCAATTAAAATATTACATTATTTTTCACAAATGGTATAATATGATGGTTTGTCCTAGACCTATAACTTTTCCAAGCTCTTTAGCTGGCACCGGTCCTATTAAAACAAAGCGACATTGCTCTTTTTCTAATATCTCTAACACGGATACCAGCAAATGTTCTTGAAACTCCAGAAGGAGCCTCTTTAGCTACCATGACATTATTTAGTAGCCATCCTTGATGCAATTGAAGTTCATTCAATAAGGCAAATCCAATAATTTTTCCTTCTTTTTTAGCAAAAAACCATCGTTTCCCTATACGGTCTGCAAACAGGGTCGGTGTAGCCAAATAAACTTGTATTCCTTTTCTTGCTGCAACCCATGCAGTAGCTAGTTGTTCCATGGACTGTTCTATCTGAGGATCACTACCGGTATATTCTAAGATTTCAATTCCGCTGCGAGAGGATTGTCTAACTTTTTTACGCAACAATCTTGTTTTAGCATCTACATACTTAAAAGGATCAAGAAGGAACTTTTTCCCAAATTCAATTAAAGAAAATGAGAGCTGTTCTACAGCTAGATGAGCGAATTCCTCAGATACAATAATATAGATCACTTTCATGTTTTGGTTTTGACAATACTTTTCAAACTCCTTAGCAAGAGCTATTTTATCTACAGGGGCACATACCGGATCTCCATAAACAACAGCGTTTTTTAATTCGATACGATAACCAATAATGCCATCTACATGAGGAACAGAGAAAATCTGGGTTATTTTCTCCAAAATACCATCTGTATTTACCTCAGCCCACTTACGTACGAGCTCTACTAGACGTAGTCTATCAGCGGCATTTATTGTAACTTGTTGATACATGTATTCTATTATTTTATTGTATAAAGCAACTCCTATCAAATTTTAATTAATCTAGTCAAATGAAGTTTTTGCTCGGGTGCTTTTTAAGCGCCTTCTGAACTCTTAATGAGTCGATGAAGTTGTCCTAAAAGATAGAAAGGAAGTGATAACAGCTTGTATTCAATAGAAAAGTCAAGGGCTACATGTATGGGACTTAATCTGGGGATGTCAGAATTAATTCTTATAGCAATTGTTTTCTTTTTCTCCTTCATGAATTGATGAAGAGACTTGAGCGTTCCTGTTGTACCTGCCTTTACTTCAAGAGGGACTACCTGATTTTCATGTTGAATGATATAGTCGATTTCAGCTTCAGCTCCCTTTTTTCCTCGCTGCCAGTAATAGAGAGAAGGGGGAATGTACGCAGGAGATATTGTACGCAGTAGTTGACCTACTAATTGCTCAGCCATACCTCCACTATTAATCATGGAAATTTCAGATACTGATCTTAGCTGGTGTAATGAAAGCCCTAAGGATGCACCACAAAGCCCACAATCCAGCAGAATCACCTTCAAGAACTTCTCATCAGCTTCTGCACCAAGAGGTAATCCATTGGCTGAAGTTGCTATAATTCGATGGCATACTCTGGCTTTAGAAAGCAAATCAAGTGCTTGCTTTAAAGGAGCTGTACTTATTTGCGAATTGACATCTTTGTAAACAAATTTCTTCCCAAGTTGACGAGGAATTGAGCTCATTACATCCTCAAGGCGATCCACCGTAAGGCGCCCACTGTATTTTGCAAAGTCATCACGATAGGTTGTTAACAGGTCAAAATGAATTTGATTGATAGTGTTGGGAGCTTTTTCAGTTGCCCAAGCCGAAACAGCTGCAGGCATTCCACCAACGACTAAATATTCTTTGATGATCTTTGTCAATTGTGAGTGAATGGCCTCTGGAATATTCACGTTCCAATCATAGTTTTGAAGGTAAGCTCGAAGTTCATTCTGTCCAAGGGCACTCAAAAATTCCTCGAAGGATAGAGGTTCCAAATACAGATAACCTATTCTACCAACGGGCATGCTGAATTCATGTTTGGCCAAAGTAAAATCTAACAAAGAGCCCGCTGCAACTACTGGAAGCTCCGGCATGTCTTCAGCAAACCAACGCAATTTTTCTAAAAGATGGGGAGCTGCTTGAACCTCATCTAGAAATAAAATGGCTTTTGATGGCTCGATTTTGCTTCCCGTTGAGGCCTCAATATTGATGAGGGTCTCTTTAGGGTCATTCGATGAGAATAGAGACTTCAGATCAGGTCGTTTTTCAAAATTAAGTTCAATGAGGCGTCGTTTTTGTGTACTAGCTAAATCTCGAATAAGCCAAGTCTTTCCGACTTGGCGGGCCCCTCGAATGACAAGCGGCTTTCGTTCTCTAGAATTTAGCCAATTAACTAGGAATAAGGTGCGATCGCGTTTCATAAATCCTCTTAAATCTTAATTTAACTAAATTTTGAGTTTAAGTCTATAAAATAGGGGGGGTGTTTTTATGAGAAGCTCTACTTAATAAGGGGCTCTTTAAGAGAGCAGACTTGGATAAGTACTTAAATGACAAGCTTATGATGAGAAAATGATACTTTCAAAAATTTGTAATTGATTATAGTATTTTATGGATCGACACCAAAAAAGTTTAAGGAACTAAAATGTGTAAAAAATACCTAATAGTAACGCCAGTTTAACGTAAGATCTATCATAACATATTGAAAAAGAGCCTTTTATCGTTTATGATATTTTGATTCATACACTCAAAAACAAAAAAGGCTCAAAATGGACGAACTAGCAATTACTGAAT
>JBAUFS010000044.1:0-12304 GCA_049679255.1 Candidatus Rhabdochlamydia sp. | reverse complement strand
TTTGTTCATCTTTAGAAAGAAGGTTTTCTTGTAGAGTTGCATTTGCGATCTCTAAATCATCTCTAGCTTGAGTAAGTCCATCTAGTTGAGAAGTAAAGCCATCTCGCTGTGATTGTAAATCAGCTTTATCCCTTTGTAGTATGTCTAATTGAGACTGTAGTTGATGAAGAGCCTCATTTGTAGGCAAGTCTTGGATTTGTTGTTCTAAGGCTATAATTTGCTTATCTTTAGAGCGAAGATTATTTTGTAGAGTTGTATTTATGCCTTCTAAACCTTTCCTAGTTTCTTCTAAATCTGTTTTTTCTTGTTGTAACTTAATAATCATTTCCTTAAGGGCTGAATTTTCAATTCTTTGAGCAGGAGATGGAGTTAGCGGAGTGGTATGAGAGGTTTGATTTAAGTTCCTAGATAAAAGATCTAGTAATGCTCGGCAAACGTCCCGTTGGTTACCTACCAGTTTATCAATAAGAGCATATTCTTCAGTGTGAGGATAGGTAATATTTTCTTGGCTAATTGATAAATTGTGAATAGCTTGGCTTAACAGTTGAAGTTGTTCTTTTATTATTTGTAGCTCTTCAGAATGGGGGTTTTTTTTATTTAGCTGATCTTGTAGACCCTCTATTTTAGCATGCAATTGTTGTATTTGAGGATTTGAAACAGTGGCATCAAAACCGATTTTAAAAGGAATTTTCTCGCCTTGGCTTGGCTGTGAAGGTATAAATAAAGGACGGATTTTTTCAGATCCCAATCTAGTAGAAAGACCAAGAGAAGGAGGTTCTTTAAATAACGAGTCGACTTTTGTAATGATTTTTTCTTTTCTTATTTTAATAGCCTCTGTAATAGCTGGATCATTTTCTGCATAGGAACTAGCTGTTTTAGAATCTTTTAAATCTCTTTCTAATAGCTGAATTGTGATGCCATCTTTTGTAAGATGAATGCGAAGTTTTGTATCTTCAGTAGGATCAAAATCAGGGATAAGAGCAAGAAATCCTTCTGCATTAAGAAGTTTTCCTACTTTTTTTGCAATTCCTGTTTGTATTGCTTCTTGTAAATCATTAGGACAGGATAAGGAATACCCTTCTTTATTAAATACTTGTAAATTGGATATATTAGGATTAATTGTCATGATATTTTTCTTATTATTTTTATATTAAGTAAGTTATTTTATTCTATTTTATATGTTAAAGATAAATATACGTTAAAGACATGAGTATAAGGTTGATTATTTTTTTTCTTTACGGGAAATTAATACATATGGTAAGTCTTTTTTAGAGGTCTTATGCTTTTAATTACCAGTATTTTATGTTTTTTTGGTTCTTTCAGTTTTTTTCCAAAAATGCAACCTACCGTGTATTTGTCCTGGGAAAATGATCCTACTACAAGCATGGTCATACATTGGTATACAGAAGACAAAGAAAATCCCAAGATCAAATACCGTAAACGAGGAGAAAGCATATGGTCTTACAAGCAAGGGACTTATGTTTATCTGCGGCATTTACCCCTACGGATTCATTCAGTGGAACTACTTGATCTTGAGCCTAATACAGAATACGAGTTTAGCTTTGGTAAGAAGATCTATCGATTTCGGAGTCTGCCTAGTGATTTAAGTCATCCTCTTGTGTTTGCTGTGGGAGGAGATGTTTATTATTATTTAGATTTAATGCGCAAAATGGCTTTACAAATCGCAGCTAGATCGCCTGATTTTGTGGTGGTTGGAGGAGATATTGCTTACACCCGTGGAAGTAAGCAGTTGCTTAAACAAAGAGATTGGCAGGAAAAAAGATGGGCTACCTTTTTTAATACTTGGTCAGAAACAATGAAAACTCCCGATGGTCGATTAATCCCGATTATTGGTGTATTGGGGAACCATGATGTTGAGCGTATAGGTCTAGAAGAAGAGGAAGTAATATATAAGTTTTTACCCGAAATAAGATCTTTTAAAGTGATAGATATTGGTAGTTTGTCTCTTTTTTTGCTTGATACTGGCCATCAGTATCAGATCAAAGCACAGGAGAAGTGGTTAGAAAAAGAGTTAGAAAAAAGAGAAAAAAACGCTTATAAAATGGCGGTCTATCACGTTTCAGGATACCCCTCTGTTTACTCTGAAGAGGGAATAACTCCAAGGAGAGTTCGAAAGTATTGGCATCCTCATTTTGATCGTTATCATCTACAAATAGCCTTTGAGAATCATAACCATGCTTATAAGAGAACCTATCCTTTAAAAAATGGGAAATACGATCCGGAGGGAGTCATATATATGGGGGATGGCTCTTGGGGCATTTGGACACGAACCCCTAGAGAGAAATGGTATTTAGAAAAAATAGCAAAAGCCAATTCAGTGTGTTTAGTGCAAATAGATCAAGAAAAAGCAGTAGTGGATGCCTTAGACATAAAGGGAAGGGTTATCGATTCTGTGACAATTACGCCTCAAGGAGCAGATCCTGCTCCTTGAGGCGAGGTTTTTAAGGACAGAAATCTGCCATTTTTTCCAACACTCGATTAGAGCGCAAAACAAAAGAGGATAGGGCCTCTGGCGCTAGTTCTTTTTGAGAAAGCAAGGAGAGCTCATAAATATGATGAATGAGTTCTTTGGCAAGTTCTGGTTCTTTTGTTTCTAATTGATAGGCTTTTTGTACAAGCTTATTATTGGTATTTACTACAAAAGTATTTTTAGAAGGCAAATTGAAAGACTGTTTGGTGAAAGCCATTGTCTCACGCATCCTTCGCATATGCTCATCAATCACCAAAAGAGCTGGAACTGTATCATTGACAAGGCTTTTTGCTTCTACTTCGAGGTGCTCTATTTGTAATTTAGAACGGATGAAGTCTGCCATTTTAGCAGCCTCTGTACGCCCATCTGTATCAAGTAGAGTGTGCTCCCTAGTTTTATCAAGGATGGTTTCATCAAGCGCTCCATCGATTCTTTGAAAGCTTATCTTATCTAATTTACTTTCTAAAAAGCTCATCAGATGATTATCAATTGGTGAAGGGGCATACAAAACCTCCATACCTTTTGCTTGATATAGGTCAAGAATATAACTATGAGAATGCTCTTGGGAAACATAGAAAATCTTATTTTCATGAGAAGAACGGCTGCGTTCTATGTATTCTTCTACTGTTGTCCATTCTTTGTTTGTTTGTTGCCAAATGAGCAAGCTTTTAAGACGTTCATACCACTTATCATCTTGTAAAATCCCCAGTTTGATAATCCATTCAATATCTGGCCATGTTTGAATGAACTGCTCGCGGTTAGTGTTATATAAAGAGAGTAAGCGATCGCTTACTTTTTTAGAGATATGCTGCGATAGTTGCCTTACTGTACGATCGACCTGCAGGGTGCTACGCGATACATTTAAAGGGATATCAGGGCTATCAATAGCTCCTCTTAATACCATAAGGTATTCAGGCAAAACATCTTTACAGTTGTCTGATACATAAACGCGATTACAAAAGAGCTTAATGGTATTTTGATTCCAGTCAAAGCGGCCTGTAATTTTAGGGAAGTAAAGGATCCCTTTTAAATTAAATGGATAATCTACATTGAGATGAATCCAAAAGATCGGATCTGGCTCTAGAGGATAGAGTTGATGATAGAAGTCGATATATTCCTTATCTGTGCAGTCAGCAGAGCTCTTTAACCACAGGGGGTCTTTAGCGTTGATTTGCTTGTCATTTAGGTAAATAGGAACTGGCAAAAATGCACAGTATTTTTGCAGGAGAGTATTGATTCTTGTCTCTTCTAAAAACTCTTCTGCTTCTGAGGATACATATAATGTAATCGTAGTTCCTCTAGATGTCCTAGTTCCTTGCTCTAGTTCATAGGAGGAAGAACCATCACAAGACCAAAGAGCAGGCGCTGTTTCTGGAACGTAAGAAAGAGAATCAATACTAACCTTATCCGCAACCATGTAGGCGGAGTAAAATCCAAGGCCAAAATGTCCAATGATCTGATCTTGTTCTTTTTCGGTTTTATATTTGCTTAAAAATTCTTTTGCTCCTGAAAAGGCAATCTGTGCAATATACTTTTCTATTTCCTCTGCACTCATGCCAAGGCCTGTATCGCTAAAAGTCAGAGTTTTTTTCTCTTTATCGATGGTTAAATCAATCCGAAAAGAGTTATCTTCAATAGAGAGTTTTTCATGATCTTTCAACACTTTGCATTTATGAATGGCATCACATGCATTAGAAATAAGCTCACGTACAAAAATTTCTTTGTCTGAATAGAGCCACTGTTTAATGATCGGCAGAATATTTTCTGTATCAATTTTTAAATTGCCGTGCTTCATTATATACCTCCTTTAATCGTATTATTTAGATGGAATACGACAATAGTTTGAGAACAAATTAATATCAATTAATTTAGCTTCCTCTAAAACGATCAGTAGGATCGCAAGGGGAGCTAGCCATCTAATCATAAAAAACCAGATAGGCATAATTTTACCAAACTTTGATCCTTTGAGAAACTCTTCATATACGGTTTGACGCCGCATTACCCAGCCAATAAAAAGGGTAGTGAATAAGGCACTGAGAAGAAGCATCCAATTACCTGTTACATAATCTAGGTTCTCAAAAAACCCTCAGCCATAAAGGGGAATAAGTATCTCTTTTCGTAGATTAGACGTCAAGTATTGAGGCTAATTGATTCAATCGGCTATTTTAAAAAAAAGAAGTTAAGAAGGATCTATGCGTATTTTTGTTTCTCAATTAAATCCGATCATTGGTGATTTAGAAGGAAATACAAAAAAAATACTTTATGCTTTAGAACAGGCGCGCTTAAGCAATGCAGAACTTGTTCTCTTCTCAGAACTTATTTTGTCCGGCTATCCTCCAGAGGACTTATTATTACAAAGGACTTTTATAGAAGCGCATTCTTATTATTTGGAACAGATTATTGAAGCATCTTCTGGTTTAATTGTCATTTTAGGGTTGGTTCGTCAAAGTAAAGAGAGGGCGGAAAAATCTCTGATCAATAGCGCTGCAGTTATTTATGATGGAAAACTTTTAGGCTTTCAAGATAAGCAATTGCTTCCTACCTACGATGTCTTTGATGAGAGACGCTATTTTGAACCGGGGTCAAAAACCCGTATTTGGTCATTGAAGGGTAAAAGAATAGGAATTTTAATTTGTGAGGATATGTGGCAGCATCTAGAGGGTACTTATACACATGATCCTGTATTGGGTTTGGCTGATTTGCAACCAGATCTTATCCTTAACTTATCAGCTTCTCCCTATAGATTTCAAAAATTAGAAACTCGTATTGAAGTATGTCTTGCTTGTGCACGCACATTGAAATGTCCTGTTGTGCTTTGCTGTCAAGTGGGAGCTAATGATCAGCTTGTATTTGCAGGCTATAGTACCTATGTAAACAGCCAAGCTAAACTGCAACAATTAGCAAAAGGATTTGAAGAAGATACCATGCTTCTTGATACAGAAGCTGTGCCTACACCCTATGCTTTTATGATGGATCCGTTCAAAGATTTATATCAGGCACTTGTGTTGGGTGTAAGGGATTACTTTGTTAAGCTGGGATTTAAAAAAGCTTGTCTGGGGATATCAGGTGGCATTGATTCCGCTTTGGTAGCTTGCATTGCAGTGGATGCATTAGGCAGAGAGAATGTATTAGGCATTACGATGCCTTCTCGCTATAGCTCAAAACAAAGCCCCTTGGATGCTATACAATTAGCAAAAAATTTAAAAATAACGCTAAAACAGATTCCCATTGAAAAACCATTTCAAGCCTATCTTGAACTTTTACAACCTTATTTTGTAGATCAAGAATTTGATGCAACCGAGGAGAATTTACAAGCTCGCATTAGAGGAGCCATTTTAATGGCATTTTCCAATAAGTTTGGACACTTAGTTTTGAGTACAGGTAATAAAAGTGAAATGGCAATGGGTTATTGCACTTTATATGGGGACATGTGTGGAGGTTTAAGCGTACTATCAGATGTGACTAAACAGCAGGTGTATATCTTAGCCAATCTACATAAGCAACGTATTCCTAAATCTACGTTAGAAAAACCTCCTTCAGCTGAGCTTCGCCCTAATCAATTAGACAGTGACTCTCTTCCTGCTTATGATATTATAGATCAAGTATTGCAAGGGTATATGGAAGAGCACCTTTCTCCTGAAGAAATTTCCCATCAATATCAAATATCACTTGATCTGGTGAAGCAATTAATTAAAAAAATGTATAATGCAGAATATAAACGCCAGCAAGCAGCTCCCGGAATTCGCGTGAGTCAGAGGGCTTTTCAAGCAGGAAGGCGGTTTCCTATTGTGCAAAAATGGGTTTAGGTTTCATCCCAAGCAAAAGGCAGAATGGGTTTTAGGTTATTTAACCCATGTTTGAGAGCAAGCAGGCGATCAAATCCTAAGGCTACTCCACAGCAAGAAGGAAGCGCAAGATCTTGGATAAACTTTTCATCGATAGGAAGGGCTTCTTTTCCCATTAAAAGGCGAGTTTGGTTAGCTTCTTCGATACGTAGTTTATTTTCTTGTGGGTCGGTTAATTCTTGATACCCATTGGCAATTTCTACCGTTTTATAATACACCTCAAAACGACACGCTACCAGTTTTTGATCGACTAAACGGGTTTTGGCAAGTGCCGCTTGTTCTTTGGGAAAATCGGTAATCACAGTCAGATCATGAGGGTCTAAAGTAGGTTCAACCACAGAGCTCATCACTAGGTGAACTAAAGAATCCCTATCCCAATTTGTATCAGATATTTGCATTTCATGCGCTTTTAGACACTCAAGTAACTCTTGTACATCGCATGTATCACAATCGATTTTTGTAGCTAGGGAGAAAGCTTCTCGATAGGTATAAGTATGAATAGGAAGGGTGCCTAAGGCCATCTGTAATAGATCCAAAGTTTCTCTAATGATCTGCTCTAAAGACCAGTCTATTCGATACCATTCCAGCATGGTGAATTCTGGATTATGCCATCTACCAAATTCATGATCTCGAAACACGTGACTGAGTTGATAGATATCTTTGATACCATAAGAGAGCAGCCTTTTCATGCGGTATTCTGGAGAAGTATGTAAATAGCCTATTTTATCGCTTACACAAACCTTCATTACATCGATATGAGGATCTATGGGAGCTGTCGGAGATAATGCAGGGCAATCTACTTCTAAAACTTTTCTCTGTAAAAAAAAGCTGCGTATTTTAGCAAATAGATCAGCTCTTGCTAACAATAAAGAGAGGTCTTTTTTAGACACGAGCGACGTAGTCTCCCGTACGCGTGTCTATTTTAATCTTTTCTCCTTCTTCGATAAAGATGGGAATTTGTACTTTTGCACCACTTTCTGTAACCGCTGGTTTTAAAACACGTCCAGAAGCGGTATCACCACGTGCTCCCGGAGCTGTTTCCACAATACGCATTTCCATGAAAGTAGGGGGGATAACATCAATCGGTTGTCCTTTATAGAAGGTTACATCATACAAAACCTCTTCAAGTAACCACTGCTGTTTATCTTCCAATATAGAAAGAGGAATGGTAAATTGTTCAAAGGACTCATCGTCCATAAAAACAATCCCATCGGATTCTTTGTATAACATACGCATCTTCAACTCTTCTACATCTGCTGTTGCGACCTTTTCGCCTGATTTAAAGGTTTTTTCTATCACACGTCCTGTCATCAAATGCTTGAGTTTAATACGATTGAAAGGTTGTCCTTTTCCTGGTTTAACAAACTCATTGCTAACAACGGTATAAGGCTCTTTTTCGATTTCTACTTTAAAACCACCTCTTAGATCACTTGTGCTGTATTGGGCCATGTCGTTCCTCTTTTAAAAAGACCATTTTGAATAACAGATGTTTAAAATGCAAGATTTCAAGTCTGTTAGAAAATCGATGTATTAGATTACAAAAGATTGTTAAAAATATTTTAAAGCAGTTTTTCTAAAAATAGTAGAAGTGTTTATGGATATAAATAATTTATACATATTCCTCGAGGTGTTTATGGTCTTATCGGTATGAAAATTGAGAATATAAACTCATCAAACTTTAAGCAGAATACAATTCTCAGTAGAATGAAGACACGTTTAGATCATAAAATGATCAATAACAAAAAAATATTGACTTAATCTTTTTTTAACAATTAATATGTTTAATCTTTAAATAAAAAAAGAGTATTAAAATGGCCATTCCTAATCTAACCAATCAAGCATCTTGTAACTCAGATCTACTTCCTGTAAGTCAATTAGTGGTTGAACCTATATGCAGCTGGAGATCGCAAAATAATCCTCAACTGGAATTAAAAGTCCTTAGAGATGAAGAAAGCATTCGATATTCTGTGTACAATCATTATCCATCTGCTAGATCCTATTGGCCAAACAGTACTTTTTCTCCAATAGATCTTGCATCTGTATTCATACATTGTGTTTGGAAAGGCACTAAAGGCCCCATTGAAAGTCGATTATTTAGCGATGGGAAAATGGCAATTCTTGTTTCTTTTAACCCACGTATAAAAAAAATAGGAGTAAAAGAATGGGCAGATTTGCCTACTTTCTTAATAGAAAAAAACCCCGTTATATCGGCTGTTAATGAAGATAATAGCTTAGAGTCTCAAGAAGAGATAAGAGAAATCCCTAGAAGTAGACCTTATGATTTAAATGCAGAAGAAGGAATCACAAGGTGGCGCAGGACTGAAGAAGGGGACCTCCTTCTATATGAGGGAGAGCCAATGAGTGAAAAAACCATTAAAGTATGGTCCGGGGATCGTGATATTCGCCTTATTAAATACACCCACAAATCACAGGAAAGAATACTATGCAGATCTTTTAATTGGGCGACTAAGGAAAACCTTGAAATTCATTGTAGATTTGCTCCAGGTTCAGAACCTCATTTACCAAATACTAGCGCTCATATTAATACTGTTGTTGATTCTATGAAAAGATACACACCTCAATTTGGAGAATACTGCAAGCGAAGAATTAGTAACCTTTTATAGAGAACATCCATTAAATTGTTTTATGTCCAATTATGTTTTATCTAGGACAAGAGCAATAGATGTCCAAAGATGGGTATATCAGCAATTTTATCGTAAAGAGGGTGAAAATATAGAACGCTTTGAATATACAAATTTCGTGAGTGCTAAAAAAGTAGTGTTTTCTTTTGGAAAGAAAGGACAACAAGAGGAACTTGCAAGCTCCCCTGGAATTGAAGCATGGCGCGTCGAAATGAAAAGACAAGTAGGGTGGGCTCTGCAACTTCCTATAGGAATCCGAGATTTCTTTTCAGGAATGTTTTTAGCAAGTGCGCAAAATCCACCTGAAGTTGACAAAGGAGCCATGAAAAGATTAGTTCAAGGAGTTCCCATGATAGATGAGGAGAGGAATAAAACTATAGATGATTTTTCCATAGAACTAGGGGCTTGTTCTATCATACACTTTTATATAGCGTGTGATAGGTCTGAGTCTCAGTTAGAAATTAATGGGAGAGTATGGGTTAGAAGCTTTGGTAATGCAGGAAGAGGGGTTAGAGGAACAATTGTAAGCTCAGCAGAAAGACTTGCAACTGTTTTTGGACGAGTGCGTATAGAAGATATAAATCGTGGACTAGAAAATGCGGCCCAACTTGCTGAGAATGCCGAGAGGGCTAGAATAGCATGGGAAGGATTTAGAGGAAGAAGAGCTCCTCCTCAAGAAAATCCAGCTAATTAAAAACATAAGAGAACAAATAGCTAACTCAAATACAGTATTACAACTCTAAAGGAATTTATCATGTCTTTACCAATAGGATCCGGAGCTTCCCAACCAAGGTCTTCCCGGGAAGATTATCTAACTGCTGCAGAAGAAGCACTAGATAATCCTAGCACAAGTCATGTTGTTAGCTGCAGAGAAACGGGCCTACAGACCTTGACAGTAGAAGAAAGTCATATAGTAGATCGAATAGATTCTTTGCCTCTTCCTTTAGCTTGGGAACCGTCTGCTTGCTCCGTAGCAAATTATGTTGCAGATCTCTTTGAAGCAGGAGGAATAAATCACAATTTCAGCCCTGCTGAAGCTCAAGAATTTGCAGATACTATGTGTGCTATTCAAAAGCCCACAGGAAATAAAATTACAAGAAATACCCAAAAAGGGACATCTACCATTAATTTTAGGCCAAAACATGGTCTTTCAGATATCCATGATCTCGGAATCTTTTTAGAAACAAAGGGGAGATTTGCTGGCTGTAATGTTGGTGTTGAGAAAGAGTGTATATTTAATGCAAAAAAATTAAGCTATTCATTTATAAACATAGGCAATTATCAAGACTTGGCAGGTAAAAAATATCAACTTCTTTGGGAAAACCGTGTTCCAGGGAACTCTGAAGAGTATGAAATCCCTGATAGCGGTTATCCCTCATCTAGAATTTGGCCTGAAAAAAAGAAGACCTCTGATCAGCTTGAAAAACAGCTATCTTCCCAAAAACGTTTTCTTCAGAGAGCTGTAGAGAAGATGCATGTTGATGGTAAGCCCTTTGATCCAGCTTTTACACGTATTTTTATGCTAACGGATAAAGAACATAGAGTCAATAAAGTAGCTCTTTCTACCCTAGCTACAGCAACTAGCATTTTTTTTGAATATAGAACTAAGATAGTGCCTTTAGAGCAAGAAGCAGCTTATATAGCAGAAATAGATAACAGCCCAACTTATACAATACAGCACATACGCAATGCGATTGAAGCGGATTTAAACGATAACCCTATTGAAATAGTAGATCTTCATAAGATTTCACACCTTTTAGAAAAATTAGGCGATTTTGCTTCTTCTTCTGCATGTGTGGAGCAAGAATATACGATTGATGGACAAGAGTATAATTGCACAGCGATCATCTTGAGAAACCGTCAAGATCTAGTCAATGAGAGATATCTCCAGTTATGGGGTACATATGGCCTGCAATATGACCTATCAGAAATACCACCTAAATGTAGCTATCCTGTGTCTTTATTTCAAAAGAAAAAGATATCTGAAGAAGCAAATGAGCAGTTAATTTATCAAAAAGAGCTTTTGCAAAAAACTGTAGAAAAGATGTACATAGAAGGAGCTCCTTTTGACCCGCTTTTTGCACGTATTTACATACCGACAGATCAAGAGCGTATAGATAATGGAGTTTCTATCTTCAATATAGCTCAAACAGATATGATTCTTTTTGTCTATGCGAAATCAGAAAATAAGAATGTGCCACTACATGCAGTAGATGAAATATGTGAAGCAATTAAGACAATGGCAACAGATGAGTTCCCAACTGTTAATACAGCAGAAACAAGCACAATAGATACAACACTAAAAGTAGCAGGAAGGGTGTTTAGTTTTTTTTTGCTGCCACAGGACAGATATTAAAGAGCATCTTCTATTTTTTTGCTTGGGGAATCAGAAAAATTTGGCAAATGTTTTTAGGGTGATTTAAGGCCTACAAGCAAAGCCAATGCAAAATCCAATCAAGCAAGAAGTAAATGCTAAGAGGATAAAAAGGCCTTTCATAGGTTAGCTCTGGTTTTTATATTCAGAAATGTTTCCATTATAAAGGTTCTAAGCAAACTAAATTCTATTTGCTTATTTTCGGATGTGACTGGCTGTTTTAAGCATTAATTCTAATTGTTTTGCAGCGTATCCCTTTTTTTTAGAATAACTATTATTACTCTTTCATTAATTATTTTGGAGTTATATTTCTCGATTGGCTTAATTATTGTGCGTATAGGCATAGAGCCATCAATAGCGCAGAGCTAAAAATGTAAATTTTTAAATTTATTCTTTGTATTCCGCTATTTCTTTTTCAGTAGTACATAGCTCTGACAGCTTGACAAGCCACAAAAATTCATATTTTTTTGGAATTCTAATGTATATTTCTATTTCAGAATTACTTAATTCTTTTACTATATACTCATTAGTTAACTCTTCCACTAAACTATAAGTTTCTTCATTCATAAATTATTCCAGAGTTACATCATTTGGATAGATTCTTTTATTGATTTTTTGAACTTTTTTGTTTCCTTTCATTTTAAATTCTATTATATGAGGTGTGGGATGATTAAGATCCATTCTGAATTGTTTTAAGCCATCTTTAGACTCAATTACCAAATCTCCATAGCTATTTTTAAAAGCTCTGGACTCTTTTCCAAAAAATGCTTCTAATTTTTCTATGAGATTTCTAGCTTTCAGTAAGTCAGTGCTACTATTCTTGTTACCGTGATTCCTCACCAAAAAAAATATTTTTGATTTTAGATCATAAAAAGTTATACTGGCAAGCCATGAAATTATCTTCTCAGAATATAGATAATCTTGGTCTTGTGGCCGGGATGTGTGATGAAAT
>JBAUFS010000043.1:0-5929 GCA_049679255.1 Candidatus Rhabdochlamydia sp. | reverse complement strand
TCAGTAATTGCTAGTTCATCCATTTTGAGCCTTTTTTGTTTTTGAGTTTTAGTGAATTAAAATATCATAAACGATAAAAGGCTCTTTTTCAATATGTTATGATAGATCTTACGTTAAACTGGCGTTGATTAGAATTCTTTGCGGCCAGTTCTGTAACTTCATGTGAGTTCAATGATATTCATAGTACGAGAAGTTTTAAAATTAAAAGACCATATTCGATACTTAAGATATAGCCCTTTTCACAGCTACAGGCTTTTTTCATAACGCAGTCTTTGCCGTATCTCTGAGTTTTCTCAGTACTGATTTAGCAGATTTAGGCAGAACTTTAAGTATCACCCTGGATGGTAGAGATCGGGTTGGAGAAGTGCTTGCAGGAGGTGTTTTAATAGGTTGCCAAGATAATTGAATGGGGGTGGTCTCTTTCATCGATTCATAGATATTCATGTAGATTTGTCGCAGCTGAACTTCTGAAAAAGATTCTAATTTCTTATTAAGGTTCGACAGTTTTGTTTTATCGAAATGCAATATTTTGTGTTTTGTTTCGTAATAATTTCCAATATCAAATGTTTCAAAGCAATTGGAAAAATAGGTTTCATAGCCTGGTGTATTTGAGGTGTTACTTTTAAGAATTGCACAAGATAACTCAAGGCCAGTTGAAAGTGCTGATGAGCCGCTTTGTCCTACTTCAAAAGACGGAAGAAGCACAAAATCGATATTTGCTAGATCTTCAAAATACTTTGCATCATCGCGACGACCTGTAAAAATGACTCTATCCACTAGAGCTGGATGATCATCTAAATAAGAGACCATCTCTTGAATTACGGGATCTACTTTCCACTCTTTAATATTCATATGATGGGCTTCTCCAACGATCAGTAATTTATAATGAGCTGGGAGAAGATTTAAGGTACGTAAAGCATGAAGGTAGTTTTTATGCGCGCTTAATAAACCGAACATCCCCATTGTGATATCTTCCTCTTTGAACCCAAATTGCTTTTTCCATACACGGGGATTACGGCTTTGTTGAAATTTTTTCCTTCTTTCATTGGTTAAGAAAAGCAGTGGAAAGTCAGACACATTGTTGATTGCATACATTTTTTCAATGAGCACACTTTCTTGAGGTAAATGGGTGATTAAATGAAAGGGGTTGCTAGGAGGTCTCTGTTTTAGCGTCTGCATGATCTGTTGATATATATGAGAATGTCCGTTGTGAGCTCCTTTATAATCAATTGTATGCACGGTAAGAATCAAACGTCCTGAAGCTTGACAGATCCTTAAAATTCGAGATAGGATCGATTCTGTTAAGGTTCCGTAAAGACCCAATTCAAGATGTACATTCACCATATCAAATTCCTGTAATCTCGCACAGAGTTGGTCAATGTGGACCTCGCTCATTTTTTGATAGTTTTCACCTTCTTGTCTTAGAAGTTGACTGGTTTTTAAATCTATAATCTCAACGTTAAAGGTCGGATTTAAAAAATCTTTCAATGCATTTGCATAGTGAGCAAGTGCACAATTGATATTATAAGAGGAAACAATGGCTAAACTTGGTTTGTAATTTTGCATGGTATGGTCGATCATTTTTTCCTATTTGTCTTTTTAAGGAATAATAGTCAGTTTAGGAACAGGAGAGATAAACTTCCCTCCTTTTTTGAGAAAGTTAGCCTCCCTTTCAAGAAATTCTTTCATGAAGTGGTATGGGAATGCAAGTAGGTAATCAGGATTCATAGCTCTAGCTTCTTCTTCTGAAATAATAGGGATTCTTGTCACAGTTTGTCTGCCCCACTTAATAGGATTTCGATCTGCTACAAAGGGCAATAAATCAGGCCCTATTCCATAGTATGCAAGGATTGTATTCCCTTTGGTAGAGGCTCCATATCCAATAACTTTTTTACCCGTATTTTTTTGTTCTTTAAGAAATGAGAGCATCTCATTTTTATTATTCTCAACCCTAGAGGCAAAAGCAAAATAAATAGAAGTCTTGGTGAAATCATGGATTTTTTCATATGTGCGCATCGCTCTTACCGCATCGGTTGTATTTGCCTTTCCTTTATGTCGAATATACAGCCTAAAACTTCCACCATTTACATCATTCAATGAAACGTCTTCCACTTCCATTCCTGCTGCAGACAAAACATATTCGATAGAAGTCATAGAATAGTATTCCAGATGTTCTGCGCAGATCGTATCAAAAGAATTTCTCTCTAGCATAGTGGGGAGATAGCTTAGCTCAATAATCCATAAGCCATTTTCATCAAGTATTGAGCTCACATCTTTAGCGAATTGTATGGGATCTTCAAGATCATAAAACATAGCAATGCTTGTGATAATTTTTGCTTTTTTGTTTTCCAAATGAGTGATGTAATCATTGGCATTGAAGTAGGTATTGATATGCAAATCGCAATTTTCAGGCTTGATGTTTTTGGCTGGATCAATTCCCACTTTGAATAAATAGGAAGGATAGAAGCTAAGAAGAGTACCATCATTGGATGCGATATCAACCACGACATCTCCCTTTTCTAAGGGGAATTGAGAACGTTCAATTGCTTCGTCTACTATAGACTTAAGTGCTTGCTTCATGGATACGTTAATGCCTGACATATACCAATATTGGTTATACATTTCATCTGGATCCACGGTATGTTTAAGCTGAACTAGTCCAGATTGTTCATTTAATGAAAGTAAGACAGGGTGACCTTCCGGCGAAGGATCTGATGGAAGAGGAAAACAGGATAGAGGGAGTTTGCCAAGATCAAAAACATCAATAAGAGGTCCTTGAGATATTCTGCAAGTGCTTCTTTCTTTCAATTTCATGGATTTCACCTTATTCTTTGTGACAACCTTTCAGGTTAGTATCAAAACATCGCATGCGATAAGAAGATAACCAAACCACTTGAATTTATATCATGCAGTCTGCTTCATATTCAATAATTTTTTTAATTCCTATCTTCACAATTATTGTGCCAAATGAATTAGAGATATATCAAGAAGCTTACTAGAAATTTTTTCTTACATTGATTGCTAAAAGGAATTTTCTTAGAAACAATCCTATCCTTCCTCGGAATACATTTTTAACTGCAAAGTTGCCTGTAACGCTTTTTCAATATAAGGAATGATGTTTTAAAAAAGATTATTCAAATCAAAGAACTCTAGGCTTATGTATTTATGCAGCTCTGATTAACAATTGGCCCTGAGAAAGAGTATGTTAAAGAAGAGATCCATATTGAATCTATATTTTCTAGTTTCGAAAGAATTCTAGTAAAATCCCAAGTTCGAGAATAAAATATATCGAAGGTTTCTTGCACGCCTTGTAATCGTTCGATTCAACCTGTGCGAATATTTGACTTATTAGATCATTTTGCATATCGTTCATTAAACGATCGCACGCATCAAGTCTCTGATCCCCTTATGCAGCTGCGATTGAATGGGAGTTTAAATGATCAAATACCTACTGGTATTTTCAGTGTTTTTAGCTGTGGAAAATTTAGAGGCCTATCTTTTTTCTAAGCCTCCTCATCAAAATGTGTTACCAACAACATTGAATTTCGACCATATTTTATCTTTTGACGAAGAATTTCGATCGAAAATAATAACCTATGTTCAATCTTTTCCTGCAAATGATTATGACGTTTATCTAGTGCAAGACTTAGGATTATTTTGGTTAGAAGCAAAGCAAGAATACATTAAAGATATCCTAAAGCGAGATGAAAAGTGGGAACCTCATATTGAAGCTCAGATAAAAAAGCATGCAAAACCTGGTTCTATAGTTATCGATATTGGTGCTCACATCGGAACGCAAACAATAATTATGGCAAGAGCAGTGGGAGAACAAGGTAAAGTGATCGCATTTGAGCCTCAGTTAAAATTTTTTCGAGAGCTATTTATGAATTTGGAACTAAATAAAGCTCCAAATGTTTATTATTTTTGGGGGGCAATTTCTGACAAACAGGAGTTGTTTAAATTGCCTAATCTCAGGGACTCGTGCGAAGTTGTTAGTTTTTTAGATTTTACAACAGGGTATTCTGGATTCGATGCACCTGCAGGCACTTTAGATTCTTTGGAATTGAAAAATGTATCCCTGATTAAAATTGATGTAGATGGAATAGAAGACATTGTATTAGACGGGATTAAAAACACCGTACTATCAAACAAGCCAGTCATTATCATTGAAATCCAAGGAGGCTACAGCATAGAAACTGCTCCTCCGGAAATAGTTGAAAAAATTTTACATACAAAAAGTACGTTAATTAATCTTGGGTATACATTACATCGAATCAGCGGTATTGATTATCTTTGCGTGCCGAACGAGTAAGTTTTTATAAAAGAAAAAATAGTAAAGGGGGTTTATTTTTATGCGTCTATTCATCACCTTACTAAAGCCGCTGTTTTGTTTTTTGTTGGCCATTTCTTCTATAAACGCAAACTGCGTTGATGATCCACAAGAATTAGCGCAGTACATAAGCTCTTTTCCAAGAGAGGAGTATCTAATTTGTGAAATACCTAACCAAGGTAAATTTTACGTTGAACCTTATAGAAGTGATACAATTAAAAATGTTTTAAGATCTGGGCAGGTATGGGAACCCCATATTCTCGAGAAAATTTATCGGTATGTTAAGCCAGGTTCAACAGTTCTTGATATAGGAGCACACATAGGGGCATTTACAATAGCCATGGCAAAAGCAGTGGGAGAAAATGGAACTGTATATGCATTTGAACCTCAACGAAAAATTTTTAGAGAGCTTTGTAAAAACTGCGAATTAAACGGCGTGGCAAATGTTATTTGCCATCGTATATACTCGTTAGTTTTTAAATTAAGAATGTACAATATGAAATTTTTTGGAAAGAAGGCTTCTTAATTCTTCTTTATACTGAGAAATATTTTCAAAAAATGTAAAAATTGCCTCTTTAAATTCTGTGAATTTTTCATAGTATTGATTATTTCGGACTTTGCGATTCATGAATTGCCAAAGTCGTTCAATCAGATTAAGGTTTGGAGAATAAGGGGGTAAGAATTTGATTTTTATTCTAGAGTTCTTGAGATATTCAGAAACCAGTTTTGATCTATAGTAACTTGCATTATCACAGATCGTTATAATGCGTTTTGCATGGAGATATCGTTCTTCTAATTTCTGAAATAAACTGATCGTAGATTGTGCATTTATGGAATCTGCAATAATGGTTGTTACTTCAAGATTGCTCGCATCTAGTGCTCCATTAATATTTATCCGTTGACGACCTGTATTCGCTTTTAATAGAGCTTTTGATTTTTTTTCGAACCATCCATAAGAAGGTTTAGAATTATGCTGAGGATGTACTCCATCTAGGTACATCAATACGTCTGTTTTAGCAAAATGCTCTTCTAGTTCTTTTATTTCCTTTAAAAAACTCTCTTGTTTTTCTGCATTAGCTTTTCCTGGAACTAGCTTTGGTTTCTTATATACAAAGTTTAAGCGATGCAATAGAGAAATAGTAGCTGATAGTGTATATTTAATGGCAAAATGCTCTTTGATAAAGCTCATGACTTTTTTGGCTGAACTAGGCACCTCTTGCTTTACATAAAGCTTGAGTTGAGTAAGCTGGTCTTGATTGAGCCGGCAAGCCTTCCCTGTATAGTTTAAATTCAATAAAGCTTCTTTACCACCTTCTAAATAGGTTTTATAGTAACGTCTTATTGTATCCTCATCTAGGAGCAGTGCATAGGCTACTTGTGCACACGACCATCCATCATCTAATAATAAAATAGATTTGATCCTATCGCATAACCTCTTATCTCGTTCCTGACGATGGCGACTCTTTAGGATATCTTTTTCATTTTGTGTTAAAAAGCTTGATGTAGATTGCATATGAGCAGGGATCTTAGCAGAATCTATGAGAAAAATTCAATGAATTGATTATCTGTAATGTCTTTTTTCTAATGCTGTTGAGTATA
>JBAUFS010000042.1:0-4331 GCA_049679255.1 Candidatus Rhabdochlamydia sp. | reverse complement strand
AAGATGTATTTCCTTAAATCTTCTATTTGCTCTTTAGATAAATCAGCTGATAGGGCAATCACATCCATTCCTACTCCATTCTGCAATAGACGTTTTGCTAGCTCAATTTTACCCCTAGCTTCAGCATCATAGATTTCTTGTGCCATAGCAGCCTTATTATCCATATGAATACGTTTTAATTCTTCATAAGTAGCAAGCTCATTATCAGTCCAATAATACTGATCAAGCGCGGTATATGCTCTATGAATAATGGTATCGTCACCGATCATTTCCTGTAATTCTTCTTCGGTAGTTTCATGAGCGTGTTTGAAAAAATAACACCATTTTTCTTCTATTGAAGAGAGTTCTTCTTTGCTTTTAGTAAATTTAGGAAGCTCGATAAAGGTAAAGGAGAAGTTTTTCAGATCATGTTCATGTGTTTCTTTATCGAGTATGACGTGATCTGATTTGTAATGAGCTTTGTTAGGAAAGATGATGCAATCAGCAATAGCTATGAAGATAATTTCTTTGAGCTCATGATACTCATCTCCAATATTCGCTTGATTGCCATACACTTGAGATGCGTAATATTGAGCGCGCTTTTCAAAGCTTCTGGTTTTTGTTACTTGCATTTCAATGATGTATTTTGTTCCCAGCTTGTCTTTGCATAAAACATCGACAATGCTCTGTTTTTTGACAGCGATCTTAGGAGCGAGAATCGGGGATAAGAACTCGATATCTACAATGCTTTGATCTCCAAAAAAACCGAGGATATCATTTAAGAAATGAAGCAGAATGTCTTTGTTTTTTTCTGTGCCGAATATTTTTTTAAAAGCGATATCGTTTTTTGGGTCTAAATATTTTGCAATTGCCATATTTTAAGTACCTCAATCTTTGCCAATATAATAGATTGTACAATAACTTGACTTTTTAGCAATCCATACATTTTGCTTCAAATGCAACGCATTTTTGTTAAGCCATTCCTCCTTATCCTTTACTACCATAGAGGAATATGTCAAAGAAAAAATTTATAAATCCATTGATTTTAAATATATAAATTTAATATTAAATTCAGGTTAACATCAGTTTAGCGTGAATAGAAGATAACTTAAAAGAGTTTAAGAGAACTGCATTTTTGTAAAGGCCCTGTTCCTTACGCTAAACTGGCATTACATTAAGATTTTAATTTAGGTGTAAAAAATGACAGCTTTAATTTTAAACGGCACAGTGCCAAATATAACTTTGCCTTTTTCAAACCCTTTTCAAGATAATAATAATTCTTATTCTGGGATAAGAAATATCGCTAGCAATCCCCAAGCTTATTCTGGTTCTAGAGTGGAAAACATTGCAGCTATGGCTCAAAGTACCATCAATCAATCAAATGATCGTCTGGTTAGAATTGCAGGCTCTAGAAATGATCAAATAAAAGATCATCCAAAGACGCTTATAGATTCGCAAAGCAATATTCCACGATCAAAACGCCCTCGCCCCTGGCAAAAATCTCCTCTTCCCATTGCTCGTAGAGAGAAAAAAACAACGAATTGCATGCCTCCTAATAGTCCTAAGGGGCCAATAAGTTGTAAAGTAATTACTATTCAAGGTGATAAATATTTTTTTCAAAAAAATATTTCTATAGGTAATACCAAGATTAATCTTATTTCTAAATCATTGGATAATGAACCACTCATAAAAAAATTACATGGGATTCATTCTCGTTTTTTAAGAGTATTTAGCGAAGTATTAAATAAGACTAACACTAATACAGAAGAGCATCTTGCATTCAATATAGTATATTCTTCTGAAAGAGTAGTTGATCTTGTTACATTACATAACATTATAGTAGATAGAAACATATTTTATCAGGACGATAATGAACACAGGTCCGTGATGCTCTATCCAAGTATTGATATAGAAGATCAATATGCGCGTGTTCTGCTCGATTCCTATATAAGCATAGATCCAATTGAGGATTCTGGAAACGCATACCTTGATATGCTGGATGACACTCTTTTGGACTTAATAAATCCACAGGAAAACTTTGATGGTATTAGAGATAACAGTGCACGTTATCTTCGCATAGAAGATATTATCGCAGATAATACTATTATCATGAGTAATATAAGGTCTTTCTATTCTTATAAACTTACAAAGTATCTTTTCGAAGAACAAAAACCAATCTTTGATAAGATATTAATTTATAGAAAAAATGGACAAAATAACTTATTGCAAGAAGAGCTAAAGAAACTTAGCGATTTAAATATCGATTTTAATCGATACTTGGGAAATCCACCGCCTGCAATTCGGAGGAGAAGAACTACTATTAAACCGACAACTACAGAGCGGATGCTTACTACTAGAAGGGGGCTTTTGAAAGAGGGGGATGTAGGAGAATTCAATATAACTAGATATATGGAAGTGACTGGAATGTGGATAATCGTTGTTCTGGGATCTGTTCTAAGCCCTCTTCTTTACGTATCTAGGAACAAAGATGGAGAGAAAAGAGCTCATAGTCATCGAGGGCCTAGTAAAACTTTACAGTCACGGGAATTGCATGCTTTAAATTCTCATCATACATCAGATAAGAAAAGAGGTTTTTTTAAGAGTAACACATCTAGCTTGCAGAGGAATACTACTCAGGTCTAAAAAAATGATTTGCAAAACACTGTAATTTAAGAGCAGTGTTTTGTATTTCTTTGTAATTGCAAATATTTCTACTCATAATTTTTAGAATACTGCGTTTTTCCAAGAGAAAACGTGTTAAATAGCCATAGAAGTAGATTTCTTAATCGAAGAAGACCGTGGGATTTATCCGCTTGAAGTGAAAGCAGGTGCAAGTCAGAAGAAAAAGAGCCTTCTTGTCTATGATCAAAAATACGCTCCTTTTAAACTTATTCGAGCTACTACTATGAATGTAAAACATGGTGGTAATATCTACAATTATCCACTCTATCTGATCTTTCGGTTTCCCTTAAAATCCGATTAGAAATTGACTGCTGAAGGTTCTTTCAAGATGTATTTCCTTAAATCTTCTATTTGCTCTTTAGATAAATCAGCTGATAGGGCAATCACATCCATTCCCACTCCATTTTGCAATAGACGTTTTATTATTTCCATTTTACCTTTTTCAATGCCTATAGCTTCACCCTCAGCCTTACCTTCAGCTTTAGCATTTTTAGCATTGACTTCAGCCTCATAGATTTGTTGTGCCAGAGCAGCCTTATTATCCATGTGAATACGTTTTAATTCTTCATAAGTAGCAAGCTCATTATCAGTCCAATTAAACTGATTAAGTGCAGTGTATGCTCTATGAATAATAGTATCGCTACCGATCATTTCCTCTAATTCTTTTTCGCTAGTTTCATGAGCGTGTTTGAAAAAGTAACACCATTTTTCTTCTATTGAAGAGAGTTCCTCTTTGCTTTTATGAAATTTAGGAAGCTCGATAAAGGTAAAGTAGAAGTCTTTAAGATCATGTTCATGTGTTGCTTTATCGAGTATGACGTGATCTGATTTGTAATGGGATTTATTAGGAAAAATGATGCAATCAGCAATAGCTATAAAGATAATTTCTTTGAGATTATGATACTCATCTCCAATGTTAGCTTGATTACCATACACTTGAGATGCGTAATATTGAGCGCGCTTTTCAAAGCCTCTGGTTTTTGTTACTTGCATTTCAATGATGTATTTTACTCCTATCTTGTCTTTGCATAAAACATCGACAATGCTCTGTTTTTTGACAGCGATCTTAGGGGCTAGAATCGGGGATAAGAACTCGACATCTACAATGCTTTGATCTCCAGAAAATCCAAGGATATCATTTAAGAAATGAAGTAGAATGTCTTTGTTTTTTTCTGTACCGAATATTTTCTTAAAGGCTATATCGTTTTTTGGATCTAAATATTTGAAAATTGCCATACTTTATCCTTAAAATCTATTTCTTGATTTAAAACTTGATTAGAAATTGACTGCTGAAGGCTCTTCTAAGATGTATTTCTTTAAATCTTCTATTTGTTCTCTAGGCAAATCAGTAGCCTGGACGATTAGGTCAATTCCACAGCCTGCTTGTAATAGACGTTTTGCTGTTTGCATTTTTTCTTTTTCAATACCTTCAATTCTACCTTTTTCAAGACCTATGGCTTCACCTTCTATTCTACCTTCAACTTTACCTATGGCTTTCCCCTCATCGATTTTATATTCCAAAATAGCCTTTTGATCCATCCTCTCGCGTTTCATTGCTTCATAAGCTCTGAGTTCCTCGTCTGTCCAATGAAATTGGTTAAGAGCTGTGTATGCTTTATGAATAATGTTGTCGTCTCCGATAATCTTCTTTAAGTCTTCTTCAGTGATTT
>JBAUFS010000041.1:0-1709 GCA_049679255.1 Candidatus Rhabdochlamydia sp. | reverse complement strand
AATACTCCACATGCGGTTGCTCTTTTAATAAGAAGGTCTTAGTCTTAAAAGAATCAAGTAGAGCAGATTGCTGATAAACTTTGTAAAATAGCTTTACATCAAAGAGCACCATGATTCTTTTTCTTTTGTTGAAGAATCTTCAATCATTTCCAATAGGGAAAAATCGGGTTGTTTATTAAGTAGATCTACTTCTTTCCTCTGAGCTTCCGTAATGATATTAGCCTGATGACGCACCCCTCCTACATCTCTAGCAGGAAATCTTAACTCCACAGAATGCGGCTTCCAAGGATTTTTTATTACCGATTTATTGTAAACCTCTGTTAGACGATCGGCTTGTACTCGTTCTTGGAAGAGGAATTTATCGTAGGTACAGAGTTTTCTTGTTTCTACTTGGCCTCCAAGAGGATTTTTAGGATTGGCTACCCATTTTCTCCATGGTTTATCACGCCCTCCATTAGTAATAAGCCCATTTCTAACATATGCCCAAGCTCTATACCCATCCGGCATGATCTTAGAATACAGTTCTATACCACGCTTGTTTATAGATTCTCTATTAGCGGGATCAGAAACAGCAGTGCGAATATAAGCTCTGTTTTCTGGAGTATCTTCAATTAAATGACCTCCCTTTTTTGTTATCCTAAACATATGACTAAATCTTTCTGGGTTTTCATCAAATGAAGGGAGAACCCATGAGGTTGGAGGTTCTGGGTTAAGTGATTTTTTAACTACTTGTGCTATTAGATCATCTTTCCCAGCTGCTTGCAAATGAGGGGAAATAATAAGCTGTTTTTTTTCAGGAACATAAGCCAGATCTACTTGTGATTTTTGCAACTTCCTAAGACTTTCTAAAGAAACAGGACTGTTGGTGCAAAAGTTAATGATTTTATCAGAAAGAATGATCGAGATATTTCCATTAGACTGAGATACTGCACCAAAGAATGTTTCACTTGTTAGAGCCCATAACCTGGAACGATTCCCTTGATAATCGGTAGTTTCATTAGAGATAGGAGTCATGTTTCTAAACAGAGATATGAGTCTTTGAGTACGCTCTGATAACCTCTGATCAAAAGAAGAAGAATTTATTAAATAAGCTGAGTTTCCAGAAAAAAAAGTAGGAGCTGTCATGGGTAACCTCCTTTAGAAGTGTCGGTTTTCTTATTTGGCCATGTGGGAAGTTCATCCGACCAATCAAATGCATCGCTATCCATATATTTGTTTACTGTCTGCTCCACAACATCTTGCCAAACCGCCCACTCTTGTTCATATTGACTGGGATCTTTTCTCATAGATTCTAATAGATCGACTGCATACATAATCTTGGAATTATAGCGCTCATTGTGTAGTCTACAAAATTCTAAAGAGCAGGAGAAAATTTCAGGTAAGGAGAGCTGCAATTTCCTTTGTTCTTCTTTTGGGACATGCAGGGCGCGATGTATTGCTTCATTCCATTCAGCACTGGCTTCACCACCTGAACAAACATCTATAAAGAAAAGAGAATAGATTCCTAGCTTCTGTTCCTCTTCTATTACTCTTGATTCTACTAAAGACCAAAGGTTAAGAAAAAAAAGTATATTGATACTAAATGCCTGTTCTACTGAAAATGTTTCTGGTATTTTCTTCTGAGGTGTTTCCATATCAATACTCCTCATACAGTTGCACTTTTAATAAGAAAGCGTTTTGTCTTAATCCTAAACGAATCAAGAGATGAA
>JBAUFS010000040.1:0-29933 GCA_049679255.1 Candidatus Rhabdochlamydia sp. | reverse complement strand
AGATCCAATAAATCCATCATCGGTCGATGAAAAAAAAAACCCTACAAATTTATTAAAATTTTGTATGGGTGTGGTCGGATTATATGTTTTATATTCGAACGTGCAAAGAATCTTTTGGTGTTCATCTGTAAAGGAATAAGCAATTTACTATCTAAAATCAACCTCTGGCTTCGTTCAAAATAACAACTTGGGAGCAGATCGAACCTTTATTTCACTATTTTGCGCTTTTGGGTTTTGAGCTGTTTAAACAATTCAAAGTTTTAGCTACTCGAAACCTAAGCAAAAAAGGTTTCGGTTTCATCTAATCACTGGAATTTATAACCTGGAGCTAATGGATTTTGAAAAGAACTCTTAATAGGAGCTCAAGGTTATGCAAATTAGTTCTTTTAGTTATGAGATATTTATAGAGAACCCGCTTTTCACCTTATGCTTTTTTACTCTAGGCATAAGCTTAATGAGTTTATGGGTTTATAAGAAATGGCTTTGGGCGATTTTTTTATTCATTGCCTATTTTTTGGCTTTATACACGCATATAGCAACAACTGCATCTTTAATTCCTATTATTCTATTAGGTGTCTGCCAGTACGCTTTGAAAAAAACCACTAATCCTGCGATTCGTTTTTTACTGTTTGGTACTGCTGTTTTTATTTCTATTTCTTTATTTATGCATTTCTTGCCAGGCTTTGCTAATTGGAAAGTTGTTTCTGATTTGACGATTGGCAAAAATTCTTATCCATTAACCTTATGGCTAAATTTTGATAAGCCTTTTATGGGCCTTTTTGTACTCGCTTACCTATTGCCTTTAATCGAATCTAAAGAACATCTTTGGGAATTGATAAAAAAAGTTGCACCGGTATTAGTGCTTATGATTTTTAGTTTAGCGGCTGTTTCTTATTATTTAAAAGCTATTACCTTTGACTCTAAGCTACCAGCTGTTTTCTTGATTTGGGCTATTCAGAACTTGATTTTTGTCTCTATTCCAGAAGAAGCATTTTTTCGTGGGTTTTTCCAACAAGAATTAGATCAAGCATTTGGATTAAAACCACTGGGCACCGGCTGTAGTATTATCATTACCTCTATTCTATTTGCTCTTCTGCACATTGGGTGGTCGCCTAACTTCTCTGCGATAGCGCTTACTTTTTGTGCAAGCCTTTTCTATGGGGTGATTTACCGCTGGACTCAAGCCATTGAAGCCAGTATTTTCTGTCATTTTGGCTTCAATACAGTTCATTTCCTATTCTTCAGCTATCCTTTTGCCATACAGCCTGGGTTTTAAACCAGGCTACTTTGGATTTATTTCAATTGCTCTATTGCACAATTTTCGATACTCATTGGTTCCATCAAATGCTGAACAGCTTTATCAGGATCTAGCCCATTCTTTACTGCAGTAATGATAGAGTCTCTCTGTTCTTTTCCTAGATGAATAAATACCTTGCGGTTTTCATCGCTTAATTTGGCAACAAATACTTTTTCATCAATAGATAGCTCAGGCACTTCGATTGCTTTTTCAGCAAGAGATGACTCAGCACATAAAGGAGAATAGATTGCCATTACGCTAGCTGCTAAAAGAAATAACATTTGTTTTTTCATAATCATCCTTTTGTTTTATTCATTATTATTAATCTTCGGAAACGGGTATGGAATCAGCCATAAAATTATCATCATTTGTTTCTAGATTATGGATCAAATTTCTTTGCTCTTGCATTTCCTGTTTTTTTAATCGATCTGCTTTACGTTCTTTTTGCGCGACGATCCTTTGCTTTTCTTCTTTTGCAGCTTCGTATTGTTTTTGCTCTTCTACTTCTTGTTTTTTTGCTAGTTCTTGTATGTGGATACTTTGGCATTTAGCATCTAGTCTCGCAATAAGCATCTCTTTCTGAGAGGCCGCTTCAAGCGAAGCATAAGATGCCATTAAACTAGCTATTAAAATAAAAATTTTCTGCTTTTTCACGATAATCCTCATTTTCTGTTTTATTAATTCTTATCTTTAAATAAATAAAACCTATAGACTCTGTTATTTTTTGTCTATTATGAATTAGCTATAGAGGAATATTACAATCCTGTTTTATGCTGCAAAAAACAAGGATTTCTTTAGCTTATGAATTACCGCTTCAAACCCACTTTGCGTAGAAGCTTATGCCTCTTATGGTGTAGCCATTTAATCCTTGATTTCTTTACGGGCATTTGGCCCATCTATAAAACCTTATTCCATATTGATTTGGCTAAAGCTGGCATTCTTGCAGGCATAAGTGGGTTTATGGGGGAATCTCTGCAACTGGGTTTTGGATATATATCCGATCGAGGACACCGCAAGATAATTATGATGTTAGGTCTTGGGCTTGCTTCATCTATTCTATGGATGACATTTACCAATCATCTATTTTTTTCTTTTTGCCTACTTCTTTTGATGATGCTAGGCTCTTCTTCCTTTCATCCTGCTGCAGTTGGTTTTGCAAGCAAATTATCAGAGCATCATAAAAGCCGTTATATTCTTTTATTCTCTTCTTCAGGAGCAATTGGCCTTGCTATTTCTCAACTCACTTTTACAAAAGCGATTGCATTTTTTAATGGCCATGCTCTGATTTTTTACATTCCTGTTCTGATTTTATTGATCCTCTTGCTCTTTTATCCTTTAGATGCAAAAACAGAAACGACTCCTTTTTCTGTTAAACAAGCTCTTCAGCTCTTTTTACAACACAAGCGGCTATTACTGCCTTTATATTTGATCCAAATCGCTAATGTAACACTATCAGCGGCTTTTATTTTTTTACTTCCTGACCTTATGCAAACAAAAGAATGTCACATTTGGCTCTGTCAAGGAGGCGCTCATCTTTGTTTTATCTTAGGGGGGGCTGTTTGTATGATTATTACGGGGTATTTGTGTGATAGATATAATTGCAAATATGTACTTCTAACCGTAATTATAAGCGCACTGTTTTTATTTTATAGTTTCTTACTACAATCTTCTATTCCTCCTTGGAAAACAGTGGTGTTTCTTACCTGTTTGGGTGGAATGATTGGAACTATGAATCCTTTAGTTGTATCATGGGCAAATCAATGTTTATCTGAACATCCAAGCACTATTTCTGCTTTATTAATGGGTTCTGCTTGGTGTATTGCAAATTTAGGCCCTACTTGGGCAGGATTGATTTCCAAAACGGTTTCCGTTCAACCCATTATTTCTACCTTATACATCATGAGTTCTTTAATGGTTGTCGCTTTCTTTCTAGTACTTATAACACCGCAAGGATCCACCGAAAAAACAATAGTTGACTAGCTTTACCTATCTTACCTAGAATCTAAAAAAAAGGAACTTAGATCTTAAATGGCTGAAAGACCTATTGAATGCAGTCACTGCAAAAAACCTATTGCTGTAACCTATAAAGAAATACTCGATACTTCGGTTACATGTAATGAGATGTGTGCTACTTGTCCTATTTTAGAACAAAAGCTACATGGCTATTCAAGCAAAACAGCTTCTCATGAAAGCCATGCAGAAACGGGAATGTGCTGTGGGAACTGCCGCACTACCTTAGAATCTATTAAAATGGGAAACCCTCTTGGATGCAGCGAATGCTATGCCGTTTTTGCAGATATCTTAGTTGCAGAATTAACTTCCATGGGGAAAATCCCTTTACAACTGTTAAAAGTAGCCAAAAATCGTAAAAATCAAACCCTGCACTTAGGAAAATCTCCTAATAAATCAGCTAAAATCCCCTCTTCTAATCGCCTTGTTGCTTTAAACGAAGCATTAAACGACGCTTTGAAAAAAGAAAATTATGAACAAGCAGCCTGGCTTCGTGATCAAATTAATGCCCTACTTGGAAAAAACAACTCTGATGGAAAAATCTAGCTTACCAAATACTCTTCTTTCTCATGCTCCTTGGGGAAATCAAACAAATGCAATCTGGCCTGCTACTTGTTTTTCCTTAAGTCGTAATCTAGCTAGTTATCATTTCCCTGCAAAAATGCTCGATGATGAATTTGAAAGGGTTTATAGTGTCTTATGTAATAGTCTATCTTCTTATTTGCCTAAATCAATTGCCTTAAAAAACACCCAGCTTTCTACTCTTGATAAGGAATTTTTATTTGAACATTTTTTATGCCTAGAAAATCTGGCTAATACTCATTCTCATCAAGGGTTTGTTCTTGATGAGAATGGGTTATTTTTTGCGCAAATCAATAAAGAGGATCATTTACATATCTGTTGTGTTGACTATCAAGGAGAATGGGAAACAACCTGGAATCGGCTCAATCAAATAGAGACAGATTTAAGTAAAACACTGGATTTTTCTTTTTCTCATAAATTTGGATTTTTAACTTCTTATCCTCAATATTCAGGAACGGCTCTTAGAGTACATGCTTATTTACACCTACCAGCCATTATTCACTGCGGACAACTACAAGAAATACTCACTAAAAGCCAACAAGAAAATATATATGCTATAGGCATGTCAGGCACATTAGAAGAGTTAATTGGCGATCTTATTATTTTAAGTAATGTCTATACATTAGGTATAAATGAAGAAACAATTCTCGACTCTTTACATAAGACGATTATGAATTTTATGGCTTTAGAAAAGACGTTGCGTACACACTTAAAAGAAAAAGGCAATCCAGAAATTAAAGATCAGATAAGTCGTGCTTATGGCCTTCTTTTACACTCTTACCAACTGCAGGAAAAAGAAGCGTTAAATGCTTTAAGCTTAATCAAGCTTGGTTTAGAACTCAACTGGGTTAAAGGGGTTTCTGAAAAAACAATCAATGATCTATTATTTACATGTAGACGCGCCCATCTAACTTATATTTGTAATACAGCCCTTTTAGATCCTCAAGAAGGTGCTAGAAAACGCGCAGAGTTCTTACATAAACAGCTGCAAGGAATAGCTTTAAACATTTAAACCATGATTGTAGCAATTCTTCTCATGGCTGGATCTGGAACTAGATTCGGCAGCCAAATCCCGAAACAATTTCATCGCTTATCTGGGAAAAAGATCTATCAACATACTTTAGATAAATTCTTAAACACCCAACTTTTTTCTCGTATTATCCTAGTTTGCGCACCTGAATATATCAAACAAATCCAAAAAGAGAATTCTTTCAATGATCAGATTGACGTAGTTGTAGGAGGACAAAGCCGCCAAGCGTCTTCTTTAAAAGGATTGTTGGCTTGTCCATCTCATACAGAAATTGTTGTGATTCACGATGCAGTCAGACCTTTTGTCAGCGAAGAAATCTTACAAAAAAACATCGCCCTTGCTCGCTTACATAAAGCTGTTGATACTTGTATTGCCTCTGGTGATACCCTGATTCATACAATAGATCTAAAGCAAGTTCACGCAATTCCTCTTCGCAGTCAATACTTACGCGGACAAACCCCACAGAGTTTTTCCTACGCTCTTATTCTAGAAGCTCATTTAAATGCTACCCAAAAAAACAGTTCCGATGATTGCTCTCTTGTACTTGCTAACAATCATCGCGTTTTCCTTACAGAAGGAAGCGAGTATAATATTAAAATTACAACAGAGTTAGATCTATTTTTAGCAGAACAAATTTTTCGTCTGCAGCATTCTGATTCAGCACCTAGCTCAAAAACACTAAGAAATAAGCGCTATATTATTACAGGAGGATCTGGAGGAATCGGACAGGCGATTATTAAGAGTTTAGAAAAAGAAGGTGCAAAAGCAATCGATATATCTCGGTCTTCTAAAAACTATCCTGCTAATTTATGTTGCCACACCGATGCAGAAAAAGTATTTGCAGATATTTTTAACAAGTTTGGTCCTGTAGATGGGTTAATTAATAGTATTGGGTTTCTTATAAAAAAACCTTTTATGCGCCTTTCAGAACAAGAAATTCAAGAAATTGTCGCAGCCAATTTAACTAGTGTACTTTTCTGTTGTAAATGCGCCTATATAAAACCGCAAGGCCATATTCTCAATATAGCCTCTTCTAGCTATTCTCGTGGCAGAAAAAACTATACCATTTATGCTAGCTGTAAAGCTGCTATTGTTAATTTCACACAAGGGCTTGCAGAAGAGTACTCTCATCTTTATATCAATGCTCTTGCTCCACAAAGAACAGCTACAGCTATGCGTCATCGAGAATTTCCTAATGAGGACCCTTCTACTCTACTTTCTTCAGAAGAAGTAGCACAAGCAATTCTTAACTGCCTTAAATCTTCTATCACAGGTAGCCTTATCGAAGTGAAATTTAAGCCACATCCCAAAGAGCTTTAAGCCGTTTATCTCTTCCGCATCTATAACGATAGAATTTATAACGTATGGGATGTGTTTTAGAGTAATTTTGATGATGCTCTTCTGCTGCATAAAAAGTGGCTTCTGGCAAAATTTGCACCAAAACCTGAGGAAATTGTTTTGAATGAACAAACGCTTGCTTTGATCTCTCAGCAGCCTGTTTTTGGCTTAAATTATGATAAAAAATAACAGGTCTATATTGGGGACCATAATCTTCAAATTGTCCATCATCTCTTGTAGGATCAATCATTTTCCAATAGGCATCTAAAAGTTCTTCATAGCTAATTCTTTGTGGATTATAAACTACTTGTACAGCTTCTAGATGGCCTGTGATCCCAGAAGAGACTTCTCTATAAGTAGGGTCTAATTTATGTCCCCCTGTATAGCCTACAGTTGTGGACATTACCCCATCCATTTGATTAAAATCATGTTGCACACACCAAAAGCAACCTCCAGCAAAAGTTGCTATTTCGAGCTTCTTATCTGTTGCTTGCCCACAAGCGGGAAATAAACAACAGAAAAAAGCAAAGCTTAAAACCTTCCAGAACCTATGCATTTTCTTTTTTGACATAACAACCTCCTATGTATTTTTCGGATTATGTTATTCATTTATTTTTTTTAAAAAACACATAAAATTTTATATGAAATAAATCTGGTTGACTCTTTGATGTTGCTCTAAAAAATTTTACAGTGTTACTCTGTTCTCATACATTGGAGAAGACCCTAGTTTCTGATCAACCTATTTTAGGACCAGATCGTATTTCTATAGAAGAATGCATAGAAAGAGCACAAACCACAGCCAGCTGTGCAAAAGTTATTATTGGGTTTTCTAAATCACGAGCTCAATTTATTTTGAATAGCTTGGTAAATGATTTAGAAGATCGAGCAATCAGATGTTGTATGGCGGGTGGGTTATGGAAAGCTTGCCTTCCGCCTCTTGTAAATAAATGGCATCGATGGAATGAAAAATATTTGGAATCCCACCTGATCCCGCATGGGATTAAAGGAAACACAAAACATGTTAAGCTATCTTAAAGTAATTGCTTTTGCTTTTATTCTTCTAACTCTTTCCATTGAGGCTGAGCAAAAAGACCTTTCCATAAAGGAGAAAAAACTACTTTATGAAACATATGATCTACAAGATAGGTATAATGCTTTTAAAAACACACCTTTAAAGGGATTTAAAACATTTGTGGTGTTTGTAAGCCTCAATGAGGTAAATAAAGCTTTATCAGATAAAATAAACCATCTGATTCAAAAGAATTTAAAAAAATATGGAACAGTAAACATAAAGAGTCTATCCACAGATAAAAACCAAGGTGTTGATCTTAGTGGATTCAGCGCAGGACCTACTTTAACTTATGCCATTAGAAACCTGCATTCTCCAGATGGAAAAAATCTAGGAATTATCCGTGCTTCTTTAAATTTAAGCACTTCAGCAACCATTACCAAAACCAATGAAACCGATTTTTTTTACGTCTGGTCAGCAAATTGTTTTCTTCCAGGTTCTATAGAAAAAAATACAGAAAAAACAGTTTTAGAGTCTTTGAATGCTCTGTTTAAAACATTTCAAACTTGCTATTCTTCTGTAAATTCTGAAAAACCTATATTTAACCTATATTTGCAATAAAACTTAAAATCTGAGGTAAAGCTCTTTTTATGAAAATTCCAAAATGTTTCTTGATTTTTCTTTTATTGGCTATATGGCAACTGAGCTATGCTCAATCCCCCCCTGATTTTCATTCAGTTCAAGAGGTGCTCGATTTTGAAACAGCACAAATTGCAGATCTTAGCTCCGCTGATTCTTATATCAATCGCGCAGAGAGTTATCTGTTATGTCAAAATTATGATCTTGCATTAAGTGATTTAGAAGTGGGTTATCAGCTTTCACAAGATATAGAAGATCATCCTACTCTGTATTTTCGCTCTCTTTTCGGATTGGCTATTGTTTATGCCAACATCGATGAATTGGAGAAATTTACTGCAGTTGTAAGTTCCATAGAAGCGCTCTTAGATGCTCATAAATGCACTGGATGTTCAGAAAAGCAGCATTCAGTAGAGCTTTGTTCTTATGTAAAGGTTCTAGTTTCCGATGATGCTGAACCAGAACGTATCTCTGTAGAAGCCTGTATAGAAAAAGCAAACAATACAGCTAGATACGCCAGGATTCTTATTGATAAATCGCATCCTGCTGCTCAGGTTGTCTTGAATGCATTAGTAAATCGACTAACAAACAAGGCAATCAAGTGCTGCATTGCAGGAGGACTATGGAGAGGATGCATTCAACCTCTTGCTACTAAATGGCACGAATGGAATGAAAAATGGAAGATATTTGATAGACTTCCTACTCTGCATCGACCTAAATAGAACATTTTTACCATTGATCATCTTTTTCATATCCTAGCTTGATGAGATACTCTCCCATCTTTTCTTTAAATAGACTTTTATGTTCATCGCTAAAATACTGTTTCCAATCACCAATTTGCCCTTTTCGAAAGGTTACTGTATTACCAAATAACTGCGATGCAATATTTGTAATTTCATTTGCGCTTAATGTATAACCCAAGATTAAAGCTAGTTTTTTCAAAGCCTCTTCTTGCTGTAATTGACAACCTCCTCCTTCTACCCCGACTAAATCTTCAAAACGAAAAGCTACAACTTGAGACCTATCAAGTAATTCAGAGCAAAGCTTAGAATAATAAAAAATTCCTAATGGCATATCCATGAGGAAATCGATCTTTTTATGCTCCAACATAGAAAGAAATGTATCTATTTGATTTTCAGTTGAGTCTATCCATTTTTTTGCTTTCTGTATTGCAAACATTTGCGAGATAAGTGCATCTCTTGGATCTCGAAATAAAATAACTTTTGAGATATTTGGATTACTTATTACTGCATCCATCTGTGGCCATAAATGATTAAAAAGCACATATTTTCCATTTATTAAATACGTCTTTCCCCACTTAATTTCTTGTTTAGTGATTAAACGAACTGCTTTTTCTAAAAGAAACGTACCAGATTTTGGTACAGTTAGAACCGCTACATCAAAAGGGAAATTTGCATAACAACTCGTTAAAAAAAGTGAGCTTAAGAAAATCAAAACTCGTTTTATCATCAAAATAACCTCTTTAAGAAAGTTTCTATTTTTTAACATCTAATGATGCGCTAATAAATGTTAGCAGCTAAAAGAAATTATTTAAAATATATTTTTAATCTTGTTGCAGATAGCTTAAGCACCTTCTATAAGCATTTAGCCCCCCATTCTGATCCAACATATTTGCTAGATAGATAAGTAAAGATTGCTGAAATTTAGGATTATCGAAAACTTCTGTCTTGAGAAAAGAGTTGATTTTTTTTAATTCCCAATCAACTACTGTTTGCAGAGCCCTTTCTTCTCTTAAGGTATAAAGCAATATAAAAGCATGAAATAGATCTTCTGTTAAAACAACACATGGTTTTATGGTGTTTTCAAATGTCTGCTGGTAAGAAGGGATAGCTATGATTCCTTCTACCGTTTTATCAATAGATATCATGATCTCTTCGACATATTCTGCAATCAACAAAGCATCCGTAGATTCTTCTTGTAGGCAAGCAAAAGCAATAGAGCCGCTAATTAGAAAGACACTAAGGAATTTAAGCATAAAAAAACTACATTTTCTAACTAGCTTAATGTCTATTATGAGAAATCAGCAACCTTTTTTAAAATCTTTTTCAAACATCGCTATAAGCTCTTGACCGGTTTCAATTAAAGGAAACTTCTTAGCTTCTGATAAAGATAACCAACGATATTTACTATGCTCGGTTAGATTTAAGTTAATACAAAAATTCTTTTGGTTAAGATCTGCATGAAAAAGATGCAGTGTATATTCCATATAAGGAGCACGAACAAATAAGCTTTTCCAAAAAAAACTATGTTCCTCTATAAGCGTAATTCCTACTTCTTCATATACTTCTCGATAAATGGCTTTTTGCAAAGTTTCTTCTTGTTCTACCTTACCTCCAGGTAAACACCAAGTATCTCCTTGCAACTTATTCGGCTGGCGTAAAAGAAAAAGAAAGCGTTCTTGCCAATAGCAAAAACAAGCAACGACCTCAACAGCGGGAAGAAAATTTTCAGGTGGGAAAGTTGAAATGTACATATCTATTTCCTTAAGGCAATCAAATCTTAAGGTTATTATGTTTTGAATAAAGATGCTAGAAATTGCCTTAAAAAGAACAATTGAGACTTGTTGGATTTGAACCAACGACCCTCTCATTAAAAGTGAGATGCTCTACCAGCTGAGCTAAAGTCTCAAAATAAAACTGTTGACCCCAAGGGGATTCGAACCCCTGTTACCAGGATGAAAACCTGATGTCCTAGACCGGGCTAGACGATGGGGCCAAGAAAAGCAGTTATTGTACTAACCGCATTTATTTCTTGCAATATTAAACTGTCATCAATTCTTGCTTTTTAGTCTTTGCAATGTTTTCGACTTCTTTACAAAAAGTATCCGTGTGTTTCTGTATTTCTTTTTCATCTTTTTTCATTTGATCTTCAGTAATCAACCCTTCTGTTTTTTGTTTGCGGGCAGATTCATTACCACTTTGTCTAATACCACGAATAGCAATTTTCTGCTCTTCAGCTTTTGTGTCAACCTGCTTAGCAAGCTTTTCACGCATTGAACCATCCATAGGAGGAATATTAATTCGAATCTGCCCATCTTCTACAACAGGTCTTAAATTCAAGGAATGATCTTTTTCAATCCCTTTTGCAATAGATTGCAGCATTTGTGGATCAAAAGGAGAAATCAGGAGCTGTCTACTTTCTGGAGTCGTGATAGAAGCTAACTCTTTAATGCGCATTTTTGAGCCATAGGCTTCTACAAAAACATTATCTAACATAGCAGGATTTGCGCGATTAGAACGCAGGCTTTTTAAGTCATCTTTGAAGTGCTCTAATGAGGCTTTCATTTTTGATTCAGTCTGTTTAACTATACTCATGACTTGTCTCCTGTTACTAATGTACCTAAAGATTCGCCACACACAATATTTAGTAGGGCGGTTGGATCAAATAAATCAAATACGCAAATAGGGATTTTATTTTCAGCACATAACGTAATTGCTGTAGAATCCATCACTTTTAAGTTTTTTGCTAAAACTTCTGAATATGTTAATCGATTGAATTTTTTGGCTTTGGTACTTTTCTTAGGATCGCAGTCATAAATCCCATCAACCTTTGTTGCTTTAAGCAAAATCTCTGACTTCATTTCAATAGCACGCAAAGCAGCTGCAGAATCTGTAGTAAAATAAGGATTGCCTGTTCCTCCAACAAAAATTACCGGTATATCGCTCTCTAAATAAGCCAAAGCTTGTTTCCAATTATATTTTTCAACGATAACATCTGTATTAAGAGAGCTCATGACATGAGTATCCATTCCGATACTTTTTAAAGATTGTTGTAGAACCAGCCCATTGATTGTAGTAGATAACATTCCAATGTGATCAGCCGGGGTCCTTTCAAAATTAAAGGCTTTAGCCTGAGCTCCTCGAAATATGTTTCCTCCACCAATTACGATTCCTAATTGCACTTTGAGATCACAAGCTTGTTTAATCATTTGTGCAATCTGAGAAGATGCTGCCGGTTCAACACCGAAAGCTTGCCCACCCATCAGAGCTTCTCCTGATAATTTAAGCAGAACTCTTTTGTAAGCAGGCCTATCCATTAGATTCCTACTTTCCAGCGATAAAATGCTTGAATCTTTATAGGATGCTTGCATTCTTTGCTCTCTTTCTCGAGCAACATAGCTATTGTCATAGAGTTGTCCTTAACATACTTTTGACGAGTTAAACACATCTCCGTATAATATGCTTCCAATTTTCCTTCGATAATTTTATCAATAATGTGAGGAGGCTTATTTTGCACTTGACTACGAGCTATCTCTTCTTCCTTTTCTTTAACTTCCATTGGTACTTCTTCAGGCGATAAATATTCAGGAGACTCTGCTGCTACGTGCATAGCAATATCACGAGCTAAACTCTCATGTCCCTTTCCTCCTGAGAGTACAACTATGGAAACAATCTTTCCACCCATATGACTATAGAACCCTATGGAAACATCCGAGGACTTGGGTATAATCAACAGCCGTTTTACTTGGATATTCTCCCCTAAGCTCTGTACTATTAAAGATCTATATTGATCTAGAGTAATCGAAGGGTCTTTCACATAAGATAGCTGCATCAGCTCTGCTACAGAAGCTGGTTTTGCTAGAATCGCTTGATGTATTAACTCTTGAACGAATTGCTTAAACTTTGCATTTTGCGCAACAAAATCGGTTTCGGCATTTACTTCAACCAAAACCAATGCGTTTTCCTCTTCATCAACTCCAATTAGGCCCTCGTTTGCATCGCGACCTTCTTTTTTGATAGCAGAAGTCATACCCGTTTTGCGCAAGAATTCAATAGATTTATCCATATCGCCATTGGCACTCTCAAGCGCCTCTTTGCATTTGCTCATGCTTACACCTGTACGATCACGCAATTGTTTTACCAATTCAGCAGCTATTTTACTCATAGTGATTACTTAGCTCCTTCTTGCTCTTCTTTAGAAGGGGTTTCCTCTTCTAAATCTTCTTTAGCTGTAGTGAGTTTTAATTCTTGTTTGCGCTCTAAAATAGCATGTGTTAGTGCTTCTAAAATCAATTTAATACTTTTTAAAGCATCATCATTACAAGCAATAATATGATCAATGGGATCCGGGTTACAGTTTGTATCTACTAAAGCCATAACTGGAACGCCTAATTTTTTAGCCTCTGCTACTGCAATATGCTCACGACTTGGATCTACTACGATTAATAACCCAGGAGGTTTCCTCATGGAGCGAACTCCGGAGAAATTTCGATCCAGCTTAATTTGTTCCTTGGTTAATAAGGAAAGCTCTTTTTTGGTTAGATCATCTGCATTAAGTGCAATTTTTTTCTCAATGCGCTCTAATTTCTTAATAGACTGACGAATAGTTGTTAAATTAGTCAGTGTTCCACCTAGCCAACGCTCACAAACATAAAATTCTCCACACTGTGTTGCACACTCACGAACAAGGCTTTTAGCTTGCTTTTTTGTACCTACAAACAAAATGGATTTGCGTTTACTTACCGTATTCATAACAACTTGAATCGCATTGCGAATCTGTTGCAGCGTTTTAGAAAGATCTATGATATAGATCCCATTTCTCTCTTCGAAGATAAATCTCTTCATCTTCGGATTCCAACGATGTCTCTGGTGCCCAAAATGAGCGCCGCTTTCTAGAAGTGTTTTAATAGTAACTTCTTTATATTGTTCTTGCTGTTCCAAGCTTTGTCCCTTGTGTGACGACGGCATTCTTTTAAAGAATTTCAGTCTTGGTTAAAATTTAAATTTAAAAATAAGAAAGCGCCTGATCAGAATCGAACTGACACAAGTAGCTTGGAAGGCTACTGTTCTACCATTGAACTACAGGCGCTTAAAGTTTACGGCTGTAATTCTCCCTAGAAGTCTTTTTTTTTTCAACTAAAAGTTGAAGCGCATAAAAAAATGCATCCTTAATTCTGCGACAAGTCTTAAAATTGAGTATGCTTTAAGCTAGCATAGAGCTAGAGTAATTTTATGTATACAATACCGGAAAAAGTAAACCGTATTTTAAATATAATTATTTTAGCCCTGTTCCTGATCTTCATTAGAGTCTGGTACTTAGCTGTTATTCAGCATGAGGAAAAAAAGTTAGAAGCTCTTAAACCTAAACAAAAACTTGTCATAGAAAGAGTTGAACGCGCTACCATTCGAGATCGATTTAATATCCCTCTAGCAGCTAATAAAATCCAATACTATGCCTCTGTTCGCTATGCTGATATTCGTCAAATCCCTCGTTTTAAATGGGAGAAAAATAGGCAAGGTAAACTAGTCCGTGTATATAAACGTTTATTATTTATTAAAGAACTTTCTTTACTTCTGGCAAAAGAGTTGCAAATGGATGCTGTGCAAATTGAAGATATTATTCATGGTAAAGCTTCTCTTTTTCCACATACGCCATTTGTTATTAAAAAAAATATTTCAGAACAAGAGTACTACCGACTTAAACTTTTAGAAAAAGACTGGGCCGGTATCTATGCAGAAAAAAGATCGAAGAGGTTTTATCCCCATGGCAAAACCGCTTGCGATGTCATTGGCTATATGAGCGCAATTAACCAAAAGGAATATTGCCATATAGCAGAAGAATTAAAATATTTAAACGAGTATCTCTTTTTAAGAGAATCAGATGAAATTTGTATCCTTCCTAAAGGATTTGCTAATCCTTTACAAGTTCGAGAACGATTACAAATCCTCCAGGAAAAAGCGTATACAATTAACGATTTAATAGGAAAAACAGGAATAGAGGCCGTATATGATGCCGAACTAAGAGGCTATATTGGAGAAAAGACCTATGAAGTTGATACTAAAGGAAACCTATTACGCTCTCTCCCTAACGGCAGGGAAGCTACTCCAGGACAAAGAATTATATTAACAATATCTCAAGAATTGCAACAATTTGCAGAGAGTTTATTAACCATTTATGAAAAAGAGCGCGATTCAACACAAGAAGCCACTCTGCAATATCCGTGGATTAGAGGAGGAGCAATTGTAGCTATTGAACCAAATACAGGAGAGCTCTTGGCTTTTGCTTCTTATCCTAGATTTGACCCCAATGATTTTGTTAACGGTTCATCTGCTGTTTTAAAATGGTTAGAAAATGAAAGGTTAATCGCCGATATATGGGATGGTTGTCAAGATCTTGAAAGAGAAAGAATAGACCCGCTTACTCATCAGTTTTATCAAGAAAAATTACACCTTTGCCTTGATCATTATATAGATGCACTTCTAGCTCCCAAAAGCGAAATTAAAAATTGTTTTAGTCGAATTGATCATTTACATGCAGCATGTGATTTTCAAAAAACGGCTAAACAATTATTAGAGTTATCACAACAAACAAGTTATCCTCATTTATTTGCAACATTATACAATACAACACCTCATAGAGCTTCTAGATTCCCACTTGATGAAAAAATAAAAATCCAAAAACATTTTTTCCCACAGCAACTTAAAACGGTGTTAGATTCTTTTTTAGTAGAGATAAAACACAACGATGATAAACTTCTTCTATTAGATTTATGTCGTTTATTGGTCAACGAAGAAGCCTTTTCTCCTGAATTATTACAAGCAATTGGCCATCTTAAAGTATCTAATTATTATATTCTGAATCAGCTCTCTTCTCAAATTCAGCGATTTTTGCTATCACAAGCTAAACAATGGTTTCATGAGTTAGATTTTTCCTCTTGGCGCGAGCAACACTTTAGCCATTTTCTGAAACAAAAAAGGCAAGAGGAAAAAAGCCAAAAAAAATGGGCAAAGCCTTACACGGAGTACCTAGACTTAGTAGAAAAAAATCTCTTTTCTATCTTTTGGGAAAAAAACCATTTTTTCCTTTTTCAAAGTTTTATTCTTGAACACATAGAAACAACAGATGCCCAACTAATTCCCTACTTAGAGCGCGCAATCAAAGAAAGAGAAAAGAACCCTCTTATGCAAAAATGTAGAGAAGAACTCAACAAATCCCTTTCTTCCTTACCTTCTAACCTGCAATCTGAATTTTTACAAACAATGCGTTGTTTTAATGAGCTCAATCGCCCTCTATTGGGACGCTATAGAGGTCTTAAGACAAGCAATAAACAACAATTAGAAAAACATTTAGCTGCAGCTTTTTACCCTGCTACTGGATATGGATATGGGAAATCTTATGCTTACCGTCAAGCAACCCCACTTGGTTCAGTATTCAAGCTACTCGTTGCCTATCAAACTTTAATGGAGCGCTTAGAACAAGGTAAAGATCTAAATCCGCTTACTTTAACCGATCAAATTAAGTGGCATCCCAACCCCAACAGCAATGAACAAATCTTAGGTTATACTCAAGAGGGTCTGCCTATTACTCGTTTATACAAACAAGGCAGACTTGCACGCAGTAGTAATCCCAATATAGGAAAAACAGATTTGTTAAGAGCGATTGAAAGCTCTAGTAACATTTATTTTTCTCTATTAGCAAGCGAACATATTCAAGACCCAGAAACCCTTATTCAGACTTCAAAAAACTTTCTATTTGGAGAGAAAACAGGGATTGAGCTACCAGGAGAATTTGCTGGACAACTACCTAATGATCTTTCCTTCAATCGCACAGGACTGTATGCCTTTGCCATTGGACAGCACTCTTTGACAGTAACCCCCTTGCAAACAGCTATTATGCTTTCTACAATTGCCAATAAAGGCCGTGTGCTCAAACCTAAAATCGTGCAACTAATAGCAGGGCAAGAACGCTTGCGCGAATATAGTGATCCTTTTTCTACTCAACAATTTCCTTTCCAAGAACATTTAAAACTGATCGGTATTCATTTTTCTCTATTCACCTCCTGTTTAAAAGAAGAACAAGAGCCGCATATTTGGATGAATAGCACATATGTCAAACAACAAGTTCCTTTACCAGACTCAGTACGAAACATGCTTCTTGAAGGAATGTATAAAGTGGTTAACGGGGAAAAAGGCAATGCTAGACCCTCTATTATTCGCAGCCTTAATCGTCATCCTGAATGGAAAAAAAACTACTTGGAGTTGCAAGGAGGACAACTTATTGGGAAAACCGGCACCGCAGAAATTCTTTATAAGTCTACCATCGATGCAGAAACCTCTGCTTTTAAAGTAGACCATAGTTGGTTCGCAGGCATCTCTTTTCTCCCCAAGCATCAAAAGATGAGAGATGAAGCAGAACTTGTCGTTATAGTGTACTTACCATTTAGCAAATCCGGTGGTAAGGAAGCAGCTCCCATTGCTGCAGAAATGGTTAAAAAATGGAGAGAGATTCAAAAAAACCATGGTTGCGCACAAAATTTTATACAAAAAGAACCGCTTCTTTAAGTAACTAGCCATCATTTCTCCTGTTGATTCAAGAGATCATTAGTAAAAATATGTATATATTCTACACATTTCCTCTTTCTCTATTGACTTTTTAAAAAAACTTTTAATATATTATAACTTAAATTTTATGAAAAAGAGTTTATAAACATAGCCTTTATTCAACCTAATGGCAAATTTCGTTTAGACATTTTCAAGCTGTAAATTTTAAGAGAAGTGCAAATGAAGTATTTAGATATAGCCATGTTAGATTTGAAAAAAGCTAGCCTTCAATATAGCATCTGGCTTCACTTAGGATTATTAGAAGTCAAACAGCGCTATCGACGCTCTGTTCTTGGTCCCTGGTGGATTAGCATCAGCATGTTAATCTTCATTGTTGCTATGGGGAAAATTTTTAGTCAATTGCTCAATCAAAGCCTAGCTGATTATATTCCTTTTTTTACAACAGGTTTTTTACTGTGGTCTTTTATTTCGAGCAGTATTAATGAATCAACAGATCTATTTAGATCTAATAGCGGATACATTAAACAAATACAATTACCATATAGTTTATATGTTTTGAAATTTTTAAGTAGAAATCTGATTATTTTAGCTCATAATTTAATCGTTTATTGTCTGGTTATGTGGTTTTTTAAAATCAACCCTGGATGGAATATCTTATGGGTGATTCCTGGCCTACTCCTATTAACTATCAATCTGTATTGGATGTGCTTGCTTGTAGCTTTAATTAGTACGCGTTATCGAGATATGACGCAAATCATTAGCAGTTGCATACAGATCCTTTTTTTTATCACTCCTATTACATGGATGCCTAAATTATTGGGGCAAGATTCTCTCATAGTAAAGTTCAATCCCTTTGTTTATTTCATTGAGCTTATACGTCAACCTCTTTTGGGCATAAATCCCGCTGTCCATGTTTGGCTAATCAATGTGAGCATAGCTCTCATTGGTATATTATTTAGTCTAAACCTTTTTGGACGCGTAAGATCTCGTATATCGTTTTGGGTTGATTAAATATGACTACTATCGAATTAGAAAAGGTGTCATTGACTTATCCTGTTTATGGAACAAATTCCCGCTCTTTAAAAAACAGTATAATCAATCTGGCAACAGGAGGACGGCTTAATAAAAATGAAAGGATTGTAAAAATCGAAGCATTAAGAAATATAGATTTAAAATTAAAAGCAGGAGATCGCCTGGGTTTAATCGGACATAATGGAGCAGGAAAAACAACCCTCTTAAAAGTCCTGGCGCAAATCTATGAACCCACAGAAGGTCATATAAAGATTTTGGGCAGGGCCAACTGTCTTTTTGACATCATGACAGGAATGGATCAAGGACTTACTGGCTATGAAAATATTATGCTCCGTGGACTTCTCCTAGGCCTTTCTAAACAAGAGATAGAACACATCATACCAAGTATTGAAGAATTTTCAGAGTTAGGGGAATTTTTAAATATACCTCTTAAAAGCTATTCTTCTGGAATGCTAGTGCGTTTAGCTTTTGGTATTATTACAAGCATTCACTCTGACATTCTATTAATAGATGAAGTAGTGAGTGTTGGCGATTCCCGATTTATAGAAAAAGCCAAATCTCGCATTACAAGCCTAATTCACCAAACGGATATCGTAGTGCTTTCTACGCATGATCATCAAATGATTAAAGAATTTTGCAACAAAATCATCCGACTCGAGAAAGGATCCATTATATCATATGAAGAGGTAGATCATGTTAGATAGCAGGATATTAATAACAGGAGCACAAGGTCTTGTAGGAACCTCATTAATAGAAGAATTAAATCGGCAAGGTTATACGAATCTTATCCCTTTAACAAGAGAGCACTGCGATCTTACAAACTACGAAGAAGTAAAATTATTTTTCCGAAACGCTAAGCCTGAAGTGGTTTTTCATACAGCAGCAGCTGTCTATGGCATTGGAGGAAATGCCAAAAAAAAAGGCTCCATTTTCCTTGATAATGTTTTACTTAATACTCATGTAATTGAAGCTAGCAGGCTTTCTGGCGCGAAAAAAATTATTGCCATGGGAACAATTGCTGCCTATCCAGAGCCAACAGAGTTTCCTGTAAAAGAAAACAATATTTGGAGTGGACCTCCTCATCAATCCGAGAATAGCTATGGGCATGCAAAACGCACAATGCTTGCGCAATTGTTAGCTTACCAAGAAAACTATGGGCTTGATTTTGCCTATGTTATCTCTACAAATCTTTTTGGACCAAATGATAAATTTGATAGCAAATTTGGCCATGTAGTCCCTTCATTAGTGCGAAAGTTTTACGAAGCTAAAAAAAGCCACGAGCAAGTAACCATTTGGGGAGATGGTTCAGCAGAGAGAGATTTCTTATATTCTAAAGATATGGCACGAGCTTTAATTTTAATCATGAATAGATATACAGGGCCTATTAATGTAGCCTCTGGTAGAAGATCTTCCATAAAAGAACTAGTAGATTTATTAGCAAACCACTTTGAAATGCAAGATAAGGTTGTATGGGATGCAGCGATGCCTAATGGAAGAGCGTTTTATGAAATAGATCTAACTTGCTTAAAAACCCTAGGCTATATGCCTGTTTATTCTATGGAAAAAGGCCTATTGGAAACTCTAGACTGGTTTACATCAATGTATGAAAAAAATGCAATTAGAGGTTGTTCAAGTGGAAAATGCTAAATCAAGACTTGGTATTATAAGTAGCTATAATGAAGCATGTGGAAATGCTAGTTATACAAAAGCTCTAGTGGCAGCCTTTTCCAATCACTTTGATGTTTCCGTAATTTCTTTAAATACAGACCTTCTTAGAAAGAAAGACTCTAAAAGCGCAAATGTTTACATAAAAAACATCTGTAAAGATCTTAAAAATTATGACTATGTGAATATTCAATTTGAAGCGGGATTATTTGGCCCGAGTACCGCATTGATCTGGAAGCGGTTTTCTGCAATTATCAGCGCTTGTAAAAAGATCGTTCTAACTATGCATCGTTATGATCCAATCCAAGAACTACCCAACCTTGCCTTTATAGGAAAATGCCTTCTTAAAAGAAACATTAAATTATTATTTTCTAGCTATTTAAAGGCTCTAGCCAGTAACTACTACGCATCGCTTTATCACCAGATTATTAAGCTGTGTAAAAAAAATAATATTCCTATCATTGTACATACTCAAAGAGATAGAAACTTAATTGCTATTAAGTATGACTATCGTGCTGTTTTTGATCATCCATTATGTTTTTATACACAAGAATATATTGAATCTTTAGCTAAAACAGCAACAAAAAAGAACTTTTGCAAGGCTTATAATCTTAATGAAGATAAGCTCTATATAGGCATCTTTGGGTTCATCAATAAGTACAAAGGGCATAAGACAGTTATCAGAGCTTTATCTTATTTACCTTCTAATTATGAAGTGCTTATTTTTGGAGGACAGCACCCTCATACAATACAAAACAATGAGTCTATCAATGAATATGTGCATTCCTTGATGGGTCTAATCAAGCATTACAATTTTCAAAATAGAGTAAAATTTTGCGGAATGTTAAATGACGAATCTTTTTTAAAAGCATTAGTAGCTTGTGACTTTAATGTACTCCCCTATTTAGAAGTGAATCAAGGTGGCTCAGCTATTGCTTCACTATCCCTAGAAACTAATTCCAATACAATTTTTTCTCAAAATTTAGCTTTTTTTGAATTAGCAAAATATGCTCCCAATTGCTTCAAAATGTTTACTATAGGCAATTTTATAGAACTTGCTCATGCAATTATGAGTTATGAAAAAACTGATTATTGTTCTCATTTGATGGAATATCACAAGAGATATAACATAAATACAAGTATAAATCTTTATAAACAGCTGTTTCAAATATCTAGACAACCAATAAATACTATGGAAAATAGTAAAAATGAAACAGCTCATTGTCTTGTCGAATCAATACCCTAAATTTTAACCTTTATGATGCTTTAGTTTAGGCTCTCCAAGCTTTGTTATTTGAACAAAAAATTCAGATGCACCAATAACCGGTTCAGATAGAGAAATATTTAAAAGACCTAACTCATGCAATTTTTCAAAAACTTTTATAAAACTCTCTGGAGTAAATACCGAGCAATGAATATCCAAGTATGTATTAGTTGTAAAGGCATAAAGAGCAAAATCTAGAGCTTCTTGATCTGTATAAGGCCTCCCACACTCAGGGAAAGGCAATAGGCCTCCTTCTGATCGAGGATAATCAAACACCGATAAGCTTAACATATCGTAGATCTGAAGAGGAGTGGGTATTTTCTCATCACGAATCCAAATATCAATTAATTCGCTTACCTGTGTTTCCGCACGGTAAAAATCAAATGTATACTGTTTATCTGGAACAGCCAGAGATAAAACCCCACCTGCCTTTAATACGTTAAGAATTTGAGATGTCCAAGCAATTACATTAGGCACATGCTCTATGACATGAGAAGCAATCACATAATCAAAACGTAGTTCTCTAGGAATACAGTTTATAAGTTGAGTTTCTGGATACCAAATAAAATCTACCTCAACGGTTTCTTCATCGATTTCTTGAACATTTGGAAGATGCTGATGTTTTTTAATTAATTCAGAAGCTGTTGTATAATCTGTATAGAAAACATCATATTCGGTGCTCAAGAGAGTTGGGCGATAAAAAGGAGCAATTTCTAGTCCGGTACCATTTAAGAAAAGATTTTTTGTTAGCTCTAATACTCGGTCATTGGTTTGAAAGCGACCCTGCCCTTTATAATAGGGCCCTACTGCTGCATCTAAATGGATCCCTTTAATAGATACAGCTGCTAAGATCATAACTATAAAAGCCTCTATCTTAAGAAAATTTTTCATGTACTTCCCTACCGTTTGTTTCGTCTTTTAAATTTGATAACACATATATAAAAACTCAATGAGAGAAAGCTATCACATGGCTCTAAAAAAAAAAATAAAAACTTGATAAAAAATGAAGAGGATAAATTTTTTCAAGAAAGAGACGGTGTTTTATTATTTAATAACACCTGATCAAAATATTGGATGGTTTTAAAAAGACCTTCTTCTAGACAAATTTTTGGTTGCCAATTCAGTAGTGACTTAGCTAAATCAATATCAGGACAGCGCTGTTTAGGGTCATCTTGTGGCAAAGGATGGTAGGTTATCTTGGATCGAGAACCTGTTAGCTTAATAATTAATTCCGCCATTTCGCGAATGGTGTATTCCAAAGGATTTCCTAAGTTAATAGGTCCTGTTTGGCATGCTTGTGTTTTCATCATAGAAATAATTGCATCAATGAGATCATCAACATAGCAAAAAGAGCGGGTTTGCATCCCATCTCCATAGAGAGTAATAGGAAAGTTTTGTAAAGCCTGCACGATGAAATTAGAAATTACTCTCCCATCATTTGGATGCATTCTAGGTCCAAAGGTATTAAAAATACGTACGACTTTAATGGGTAATTCGTATTGTCTATGATAGTCAAAACATAGAGTCTCTGCGCATCTTTTTCCTTCATCATAACAAGATCTAAGACCAATTGGGTTGACATGTCCCCAATATTTTTCCTGTTGTGGATGCATCTGAGGATCACCATATACTTCGCTCGTCGATGCTTGTATAATCGCAGCTTTTTGACGCTGGGCTAAATCTAGCATATTAAGAGCACCTAATACATTAGTCTTAACTGTTTTTACAGGATCTCTCTGATAATGAGGCGGTGATGCGGGACAAGCAAAGTTACAAATATAATCTACTTTAAGATCGAAAGATTCACAGATATCTTTTTCCATAAAAGTAAAAGAGGAATGGTTGATAAAACTCTCCAAGTTATTTAGACATCCGGTAAAAAGATTATCTACACAAATAACCTCATGCCCTTCCTGTAGAAGACGCTCACACAAATGTGAACCTAAAAACCCGGCACCACCTGTCACTAAAATTCGTTTTTTTGTATCCATTTTATCTTCTAACAATTCTCTTCTATGATGACAAAAGTAGCCAAAGAGCTATTTTGTTTTTTTGGTAATGTAATATAGGGCAAAAGATCTTGTTTAGAAGCTGTTTGCGTAGTTACAACAATGCAATCTGCTATTTTACAAAAAATTTGCCCTTCTACTTCTTTTGCAGCAATAGTTGTTGTTAACAAAATAAGGTCATATTGTTTGCATTGCAAAAGAGCGGAAGAAAACTTTGGATGTACTAACCATTCAAAACCATATTCGGTTTGTCCCATTGATACTCTATCATACTCTTTTAAATGACATATTGGTATCTCTGCAATACTTCCTTCTAGATATTGAATGAGTGTTGACTCATTATCTAACATAGTTTGATCAAAAGAGCAGTCTATCATTAAAATTTTAAAACCTCTTAAGGCTAGTAGGCTTGCTAAAGAAGATGTATAATCTGGATGTTGCTCAGTAATCAAAGAGACAGTTAAAGATCGATCGGGGATTTTATGAGATTCAATAAATGTACAAATTTGTCTTAAAGCCTTTAAGTCAGACGGGAATAATTGTGGCAGGGGGTACCCACAACAAGAGCTCAAAACACCACAAGAATGAATATTAGCAGCCATTAATCCTTCATAGCTTATAGGAATACCTCGAACAATCATCCTGGAAACAAAATAACCATATCCAATCAATAATCCCATAAGAGAAGAAAGAAGAGAGTACGCTATCAGATAATGAGTAGGAGGATGCAAAGACATCGCACTTTGCTGTAATCTAGCAGTATCATACGCATATAAACCCATTTTTTGTTCTTCAATGATACTTGCTATTTGTCCCAATAAACGAATTCCGAGTTCTTTTTTCACTAGCATCATCTGCTCTTGAGACCACTTAAGGTTAGGTGTAGTTACAAAATTGCTTGCATAATCTACAAAAGCTGTATCTAATTGTTTAAATACATCTTCTTCTCTTTTTTTAAGATATTTTTTACTTTGGTTAAAAAGCCGATCCTTTTCTAGGAATATACATTTTTCATAAGATTGAATGATATGATGAATAATCTTTGTTGATAATGTCTCATCGCGATCTGAAAAATAGACTTTTAAGTGATTTTTTTCTAATTTATGAGGACGAACCTCTAGCTTGGACCGTATTTGTTCAATAACTTTTTCCCAAGGAGTTAGAATAAAATAGTAAGGGGTATTCATCTTATATTGCTTGGGAAATCGATCCACTTTCATAGAAAAAAAGGGAGTGGAAATCATTTGAGCAATTTGACCATCTGCCAGAATTTTTTTCTCCTTAGATATTATTTGATAGGTATTTGCAGAGGTGATCTGCAAAAAAATAGGCATTTCCTCTGGTCTTTCATAGTTTATACATGAAAAACCAAAACTTCCTGATGAATTAGAATAACGACCACAAGCAGTTAAAATATTTTCCTTAGCATTTTCTAGGTATCTATTCCAAAAGCTTTTTTTGACAACCATTTGCAATCCTAAATCCTCTACGACAGGCTTTAGCACTTGATTGGAATCCATTTCTAAAAAAATAGCATTGGTATCTATAGGATAGTTTAAAAAAGCTCGATATACTTCAGGCAACTTAACATAGTAATCTGTTATTTTTGCAGTTGGTTGAACACTGACCTCTGCTAAAAATTGAGGCTCTTTGGTTAATAAAAAAACAAACGCGCCAAAAAAAGAAAATACCGCTATTATTCTTAATGCAAAGATATGGCGAAAAAAGGCTTTTTTAAGATCGGTAAATGTAATAATAATAGGATCGTTCATGAATATTTTACTCAATGGTTGCCTCTAGGAGAGGTTTTTTTTTTAGTAGATCAAAAATCCCATCCAATCATTGGCCTTGTTGCTACGTAAACGAAATCACCAGGAATCAATAACATACTACGCTTAGGTAAATATCTTAAATAGTTGATGTATATTTTAGGTTGTAAAAATATTATCATCGAATGATTTGTATATAGGGTTTATCTCTACATAGAAATGCAATCCTATCTTGATGTGTTTGATCTTCAAAGGTTAAGAATCCTACAACAAACTCCTCTGCTCCTACATCTTCCCCTCGATAAGCCCTATTTGCACAAGCAGAGGAAATTCATAAAAATCATAAAATCACGGACTTAATCATTTCTAAAATCACATTTTCCGATAAACTGATGGAATCAATGTTAAAAGGGTAATCATTTTCGTCAAGTTATGGATAAAATTTTCATTACAGGCATTGCGGGATTCATTGGGTTTCATCTTGCAAAAAAACTACACAAGCTAGGTTTTCATGTTAGTGGTTGCGATAATTTTAACTCTTATTATGATCCTGCTTTGAAACATCAAAGAGCTTCTTATTTACAAAAATTAGATATTTTAGTGCTTAATTGCGATCTCAATGATAAAGAAATCATAGAATTACATCTTAAAACATTTTGTATTTCTCATTTTATACATTTAGCTGCACAAGCAGGGATACGTCATTCGATTACTCATCCCGAAAGTTATGTGCATAGCAATCTTTCTGGCTTCTTTCAGATTTTAGAGATCATGAGAAAGAATCCGAATCTTAAATTAATTTACGCTTCTTCTTCTTCCGTGTACGGAAAAACAGCTGAAATTCCTTTTTGTGAAACAGCATCTACAGACCAGCCTAGTAGCTTTTACGGAGCCACAAAAAAATGCAATGAAATTATGGCAGAATCCTACCATAAACTCTATGGGCTTCACTGCACAGCTTTGCGTTTTTTTACTGTTTATGGTCCGTGGGGGCGGCCTGATATGGCCTACTTTTCCTTTACAAAAGCTATTTTAGAAAATCAACCGATTCCTGTTTTTGGAGAAGGCAAGTTAATGCGAGATTTTACCTATATTGATGATATTGTTGATGGAATTATAGCTTCTCTACAAAAATCCAATGGACGTAATGCTATCTTTAATCTCGGACATCATAAACCCTATAGCATATCAGAGCTTATCTCTTACCTTGAAACTCTCTTAAAGAAAAAAGCCACCATTGAATTCCTGCCCACTCCTCCAGGGGATGTACATATTACCTATGCAGATGTATCAAAAAGTAAAAGCGTTCTTAATTTTGATCCTAAAGTAGATCTGAAAGAAGGGCTCTCTTATTTTATCAAGTGGTATCAAAAGCAGTATAGTTAATTAACATTGGAGTTTCTCTCTTCTTATATGTGCGCGTACTTGTAAAAACCGCCCAAGCAGCCAATAATGCTATACAAATCACATATAGAGCTGGAGCTGCTACCCAACCAGATGCTTTATATAACCAAAGAGAAATAAAAGCTGTAGAGGTACCGATGATTTGCGAACCAACTGCATGAGCGGTACATAAAATCCTATAGCGATACTCCGGTTCAACCAGACCCTGTGCCCAGGCGTGATATGTTGCAGAAAATGCAACTCCTGCAATAACTAATAGCATACGCCCAATAGTAACTATTAAAATAGAAGAAATAGAAAAGCAGTAAAAGCAAGGAATAGCTATAATAGCGCTGCCAAGTGCTCCTATAAGCATCTGTTTTTCTTTGCCTATCTTTGTTGCCAAATGGCCAAATAACGGAAGAATGCACATGTCAAAGCACAAAAGATAGGTATTGATTTTGACAATTTGATTTTTCGTAATCGAGGTAATTAAAGGAATATATCCACTGGCTAAAGTAAATGCTAAGCAATATATACTAGAAGAAAACCCCGCAACTAAGGCAATAGTTATAAATACACGTTTATGTTGCAGGAAAATGCTACAATTTTTTTCTTTTTTTATTTTAGGCTTTATTTCTTCTTTACTTGCTATTCTCAAAATCAAAGCAACGATGGCAGTGAGCGCTCCTGCCCAAAATAAATAACGCCAATTGATCTCTTGAGCAAAATAGCTATAGAGAAAAAGCATAAAAGAAGCGGTTAGCATTCCTAAAACAGAACTTGCGTCATAGAGACTGCTCATCCAGTTTCTTTTTCTATTTTCTGTTTGTTCCAGTACGAAAATAGCTCCACCTACTGTTTCGCCTGCTGCAAAAAAACCTTGTAATAAGCGTGCTAGAAGAAGACCTAGAGGAGCTATCATACCAACTTGGGCATAAGTTGGTAAAAAGCCCATGAGCACTGTTGTGATAGATAGACCGGTAAGAGAACTACATAATGCTCTCTTGCGACCTAAATGATCGCCTAACCAGCCAAAAAATAAAGAGCCAATAAAACGAGAAAGAAAACCCAATGGCAACATAGCATAGGTCAAAATCAGAGAGATAACAGGATCCTTCTGATCAAAAAACAAAGGAGCTAAAAAAGGAGCTAACAAGGAAAAAAGAGCACAGTCGTAATGCTCTAAAAAATTTCCAAAAAAACCTGTAAGAATACTACATTTTGATGATTGCATAACACTCTCTCTACGCTGGTATAATCCAGATCAGATTTAAAGGGTTTAAGCAAATGCTTATCTCAGCCGTTAGGCACCCCCGGTGATCAGCAGTCATTTTATATGAGTAATTAATTTCAGTAAAAATTTATAATAATTTTTACGTGTTCAATTGAGCATACTTAATATTCAAGAATTTTTTCGATCAATCTGTAGATGCTCGTATTCCAGATTTGTGGTAAATCAAGACAGTGAATATCTCGTTGTTTTGCTCTTGTAATGGCTTTATTTACGAGCTCTAACGTGATCTTTTTACTATCAATATCTTTTTTATAATTGGGCAAATATCTTTTTAGACGATTCAGGCATTCTCGAGCGGTTGCAATCCCTTTCCCTTCTTCAAAATGCAGCAAAAGCCAATATTCGAAATTGGGATTGCTAAGAGCAAAGCCATAATTAATCCCTTTCTTTGCCCATTGCAAGAGCTCTTGCAGCTGATTTTCTGTCCAATCATCCTTATCTACAACAATCCATGCCTCATCTGTCTTTCTTAAAGATGCTTTCCGCAAATAGCCCTTCATTCTCTTGAGTACTTGAATCGGAGAGCTTTTGGTTGACGTTCCTCTAAGACATTTTACTAAAACGATCGACTGAGGTTGATTAAAGATAGCAAAATATTGCGGTTCTGTTTTAAAGCCTTCCGTTGAGACTACAAATAATTTTTTATAGCGAAGATCTCCTAAAGGTCGTTGAAAAGTTCGTATCTTTTTCGACATCAATTTTCTTCAGCACGAAAAGGTTGTAAAAGAATTCGTGGCACGCCGCCTAACCTTCCCTGCAGATAGCTTTTTCTAATGTCTTTGTCATACCGCACGTCTTTGTATTCACTGAAAGACAATAAGCTTGAAATGCCTTGAGCATTTCGTTCCGCAATCCACATTTCATCTCGTCGCAACAATTCTTGATCCATCAATAATACATTATGTGTGGTAAATAGTAATTGGGAGCGACTATTATAAGAACATTTTGAAAGATATTCCTCGAGAAGGCGCCTAATCAGAAGTATATGTAAACTTCTATCTACCTCATCTATTACATAAACTTTTTTAGATTGAGCTGCGGATAATTCTAAAAAAGCTGGAAGAAGGTCAATGATTCTTTGAGAACCATCCGATTCTTGTCTCATATCGAATTTTGTTTCTGTCCCATCAGAATTTACATGATAGGTGATGATTTTTTTTGAAGTCAGTTCGCCATTTTTTCGAGTAACAATAAAGCGCTCATTCATAGGTTCAGCTAACAATCTTACAGTCATTCCTTCTGCCAGTTCTTCTCTTAATTTCATTTTTATAGGTTCAGATAGCGGAAGATTTTCAAAGAGAATTTCTTCCATGCCGAGGTGTGATATTCCCGTGTCCAATTGAGACAACATTTTATTCATTGTCGCATATAAGGGGTGTGCTTCATCCAAAAATTGTTCAAAAGGATCAAACCTTGAGTCAGGAGCTATTAATTCCAGTGTATCTTTAAACCAATTATACACTGGCTTGAAAATATCTATTTTTTGAGACACTGCATTAGTAAGAAAAAGCTGGTTATCGCGGGTACCTTTAAAAGCAAAAAGGAGCGATTGATTCTTTATTAAAGATGAATGAAAATTAGGTTTCCCCGATACTCGATGATAGAGTATCTTTTCGCTATTACCAGAAATATGAACTAATTTTTCTTCTAAAATAGCTTTTCGATTAACAGAGAAACTAAATGCATAAATCGTCTCATCGATTAGTAATTCAAAATCGAAATAAGCTGGCGGTTCCATTGTTTGCGAATTTCCCAGTCTAAAAGTGTCTACAGCAATCAGACTATAAGGTTGAGAACCTTTTACAATCAGGCCTTTTGCAAAATGAAGAGCCTTAAAAAGATTTGTTTTTCCAGATGCGTTTCCGCCATATATAGCCGCAACAGGCAACACTCCTAGATTAAATTTGTCTATTTTGGGGATGCGCTTCCCATGTTGACGCTCACGACTTGCTATCAATGAAAAGGTCGCTTTTGTGTAGAAGGACATCCAATTTTCAATGGAAAATCGAATCAGCATGTATAAATATCTCCTCTTTTCCCCGAGAAATTCTCTCTTATTACCTTTATATTAGCTTATTTAAATCGATATATCAATCATTAAAAGAGAAAAAATCTCATAAAATTCTTTTTTAGACCAAAAAAATATATAGAAATTTCGAATTTTTATGCAATATTGTTATATATTAACGCCAGTTTAACATAAGCGCTCTATGAGAAAAGAGGCTTTCTATGAAAAATTTGTAAGCTTTACCTATTGATTTGGTATGAAGTGTAGTTGAGTGGAGAGAAAATAACACACAGGGTAAGAAG
>JBAUFS010000039.1:0-1744 GCA_049679255.1 Candidatus Rhabdochlamydia sp. | reverse complement strand
TGTAGAAAATAATGAAATAACACTGCAAATGTTTGAAAAAGGTCTAGTGGATATCATTGGAGACTGCTTAACCGATATCCCCTTAGAAGAAATTCCTCATTTAGAAAAAAAATGGACAATCTCTCGTGAACCAACGGCCACTACAGCGTTCATTAATATTAATACAGATAAGTCTCCTCTCAATCATCCTAAAATCCGTAGAGCACTCGGCCTTGCTATTAACCGGGAGGAACTGGTTCGATATATTGCCTATCAAGCAAGTTCTATAGCAACAAATATGGTTCCTCCTTATTTAAAAGAAAATCGTCATTGCTCTTTTTTTAAAGATAATGATGGAGTCCAAGCATGTATTTTATTAGAAGATGGATTAAGAGAATTAGGGGTTACCAAAGAAGCTTTTGATTCTGTTGTTCTCTATTACTATTCTCATTCTTATGGAACAAGTGAATTGATACAAACCATCCAACAACAATGGTTAAAAACTTTGGGTCTTTTGATTAAAATTGAGTATTTAGACTTTAGAAGTGCTGTGGAAAAGCTAATTCAAGGAGATTACTTCATGTGTCTTACTGCTTGGGCAGCGATGTATCACGATCCAATGAGCATCCTGGAAAGATTTAGATATAAAACATATACAACAAATTTTTCTAATTGGGAAAATCCAGAGTATATGCAATTACTCGATCGATCTTTTTATGAGCAAGCAGGTAAAAGATTTCATACTTTAGAACAAGCAGAAAAGATTTTTTTAGATGAGATGCCCTTTATTCCTCTATATCACGAAGACTATGTATATATCATAAACCCTCGCTTGCCTTTTAGAATATCTTTATGGGGAGATCGAATCCTATTGCCTTGGTCTTCAAAAGATAAAAATTAAATTATCATTTTTACGATATGCAAATAATCTTCTTGATGCATATAATTGCTTTCTTTTTAAAGGACATCTCATGAAATACACCTTATTTTTCATCCTTATTATTGTTGTCAGTTTTTTCTTTTTTTCATTGATTAAATCCAAAAAAAAGACACTGATTCTTCATTTAAATATGAAAAAACAACCAAAAACAATGGATCCACGCAAAGAAGGAGATATGTATTCTACACAAATGCACTCTCTATTTTTTGAAGGACTTGTAAAAGTATACCCTGATCAATCTATTAAGCTTGCACAAGCCAAGTCCTATGAAGTATCAGAAGATAAGCTTACCTATACTTTTTTCTTAAGAGATACTCTTTGGTCTAATGGTGCACCTGTTACTGCTTATGATTTTGAGCAATCTTGGAAAGATCTCCTTGATCCTAAATTTCCTTCGATGAGTGCGCAATTATTCTCCCCGATAAAAAATGCTGATGCTGCAAAAAAAGGTCTTGTTTCTCTTGATGATGTAGGCATCAAAGCAACAGATGCCAAAACTCTTGTAATTACCTTAGAAAAACCTACTCCTTATCTTTTCAAGTTACTTTCTTTTTGTGCTTTTTCTCCTGTAAGTATCAAAAATGATAGAGAAAATCCCGATTGGGCTTACCATGCAGGAGCTTCTTTTGTAAGCAATGGCCCCTTTACATTAGAAAAGTGGGATCATGAGAAGCAAATCATTGCCATACGTAACCCTGCATATCGAAAAACAGAAGATCTACACCCAGAAAAAATTATTTTTAACATTGTAGAAAATAATGAAATAACACTGCAAATGTTTGAAAAAGGTCTAGTGGATATCATTGGAGACTGCTTAACCGATAT
>JBAUFS010000038.1:0-14763 GCA_049679255.1 Candidatus Rhabdochlamydia sp. | reverse complement strand
GTTTATATAAATGGAAAAAAGCAACAAGTCACAAATTTAAAAGAGCGACACCGGATTATTCTTCATTGTCTTGGACCTCTTTATCAAAAAATGTATTATTCCGAGTTATGGTGATGAATGTCGGTTAGAAGGAGCAAATCCACTTAAAAATGCAAAGTATCTTGCCGATTGTTTAGATTTAATCGACATTTCTATAGAAGTAAAAGGGATCTTAAAAACAGCTTTTAATTCTCTTATCTCATGCAGGGATGCTTCAATAGCAGCCAAAGTAAAAAATTTGACCTGTGGTAATTCTTTGTTGATGTCTGGAGGGTATCAAGATCAATCTGGGGGACATGTTGTATTGTATGAGTTTTATAAAAAAGCAAATAATCATTACGATATCTATCTTTACAATACAGGAGAAGGAATTGGGCTGTATCACCCCCAAATCCACAAAGAAGGGATCCTTTTTTATAAAGCGGTGATAAAATTTGAAGATGTCTTGCCAGAAGAGTTGGATCTTATAAACCAAAATGATTCAGAAAGATCTCTATTTTTTCAATACCTTGCGGATCTAAACTGCGCTGCAACAAACGATGAAAAAAGTATAGAAACGCTATATAAGAAAGGGTTTGGCCATCTTACAAAGAAACTTGTTATAGTAAAAGGAGACCAATCTCTTTTCATTAAAGGGCAATATTCAGGAACGTGTTCTTGGAGAGTTCTGCAAGCGTTTGCCTTAAAAACCTTTAGAGGTTTTAGCTCTTATAAGAAATATGTGTTTGAACTCAAGTTAGTAACTCTCGCTCTTTTTTTCAAAAAGTGTGAAGAGGGATGCGATTTAGAGAGCTACATGCTTTTAGAAGAAGCTACGACCAATTTACTACGAGCAGTCGCAAAACTCTATCATGCAGATAGTCCTGATACAACGATTTTATCTAAAGAAAAAGCAGCTTGTGCGCATGTTACCTTGCAAGAAATACAGAAAAAACTGCCAGCTTTAAAAGCTCATGTAAGGGTATTACCTCCGGAGCAAGAACCCATAAAAAAGAAACAAGATTCTTTTAAAGTGCATTCTTCTGATGTTCAATTAAAGCCCTCTTCTATACAAAGCAGTCCTTCCCTTCTTGTTTTTTCTACAATGGATGCAGCTGACTTTCTCAGACAGATTAATCAGACAATGAACCATATAGATGCTCTACCAAATAAAGAATCTAAGAGTATTCAAATAGAAAATTTTGTAAATGCCTTGCCTGTTTCTCCTACAGATTCTACAAAAGACTTTTGGCAAAAAATCCCTCAAGAAGATTTAGTCGAAGGTCTCTCTTCGATCCAAAAGATGATAGAACTTTATGGAGATCTTTGCTTAAACAACCCTCCCTTTTTCCCGAATCAACAAAATACAGCGCTTAGCTTACTTGAGCTTGCACATCGATTTGCCATTCGAATAGATCAGCAACAAGCAGGTAAGCTAGAAAATTATGGCATTTGGAATGCATTTTTATCCTATGCAGATCAGCAAAGGTTTTTTATCTGTTTTGAGCCACATGAACAACAGAGAAGAGAAGAGCTTTACGCCTATTTTACCTCTATTGGAAAAGATAAACAGCAATTGTTTCGTTTCCCCCTATTAAAGGGCAGGTTTAAAGAGACAACACACGATCAGCTTGCAGAGCTCTTTTTGTTTAAACATGCCATTGATCAAGATCCTACTTTGGGAAATGCGCTCACAGAACAAGCTAGACAGTTGTTGGGGAAAGAACAAGAGAGCTCAAACTTTACTGGATCTTTAGAGATGGTAAAGAAGATTATTTTAATCACAGATAGCACATGCTTAAGAGAGTCTGATAAGACGCAACATCTAGCTATTTTGCGCAATATTTCTTACATTGTCCAGCAGTTTGCAGGCTACATTCAGAAGACAGATAGTTGGATGCTGACAGCTATTCCTAGAAAATATCGATGCACAGCAAAGGATTGGCAACAAGATCAAATAACCTATCGGCAATCCTTTAATTGGGAGAGTAACTCAGATCCTGCTGTAGAATACCATTTATTGCCAGCCAAGGAAGAGGTTAAAAATTTAGTAAAATCACTGGATTCTTTTTCCCAATTGCTTTCTGTAGTTACCAAGCAAACAGAGCCTAAGCTTCAGCTACAACCGGAAAATACATCTCTTCAATATCAAAAACAGCTGGAAACTACCCAGTGTGAGCCTCATTTACAGCCTCAGAAATTGATCTACTACTTTCAAGAGCATTTAGAAGAATTAACCGATTTGAATAAGCAATCTCTGTTTGATTTACTCTTTTTTAAACAAGTAGATCGCGAGGTTTCTCTTTTTCAAGAACTGCAAAGTAATCCTTTTTTTGTTCTGCAGTGTAAGCAGTTTATCATAGAAGGACTTGATCGATTCTCTCAGAGTAGATCAGAAGAGTCCCGTAGCTTTTTTGCCTATCTTTTCTTTGTGCGATTAATCTACCGTCTGAACCAAATCCAGCAAGACCTTCAGATGCCTAATCTAAACCTGCCAGACATTCAAAAGTCGTTAAATAGCTGGCTAGAGAGTCCCCATTTAGATCCAGAGGATAAGGCTTGTCTACATCTGCATCGCATGATGCAGCATGCGTATCTTCCCAATGATAAGATCTCTTCTTGCCAACTACAGGAAATTATTCCGAGTTGGTTTTACTATAGGCGCTCTCATCTTCTAGCTAAAAAGATGCCTTATCTTGAAAATCAAGCGACCGCATTTATGCATCGAATTGGACCTTGTATGGAAAAGCTCTTAAGGGAAGAGCAGCAAACGGTGATTTGTCAGGTCCTTCAAGTTCTTGGCATAGCTAATATTTCACAAGAAACAATCAGAGAAGTTTGTATAAAATTTCCTTTTTATTCGATTACGCTTAATGACGAGAATTTTTGGAAACTGGATCTATTAACAGCGCAAATTGAGAATACAAACGGTCTTATAGAAGGCGCTTCGACAAAAGAACTTCAGAAGATGAGAAGCTATCAAGATTTATTTAAAGATAAGATCTTTGATATCTATAAATCAGATGGATACTACCGCTTTTTCTGCCCAGAAAAGGGACAAATACGCATTCATAAGCAGAGATATGAGGATGATTGTGTTATTGAATCCCATATTGATAATAGCTGGTATCAGTATGTTCCTGAAGCTAGACTTAAAAACACAAAAATCCCTTCTGTTCTAGTGGGAGATCATTGGCATTGGCACTCTAAACAGCAGAATGAAATGCTCATCATTTCTAAAGAGCATAACCAGATCATCGCCAAAGTACGTACTATCAAAGGGCAAGCTCGTTGGAATCAAGATGGATTTAATTTGGGCAAAATAGAAAGTGTGCAACAAGAGCAAATCTTATATCCAATGGATCCGTTACAGCCTTCTCTAGCAGATATCGATAGAATAGAATCACCTGACTGGCGACTTATCTTTGAAAGTGAGCATAAAACCCATGTTCGCTTTCCTAGATTGCGTTCCATGCAAGGAGAAGAGTTGGAGTTTATTTTTGAAAAATCAAAGCAGAGCGCACAATTTATCAAAGATAAGCGTTTTACCCTTGCAAAGCACATACCAAAACTTGTTGGATTCTTGGAAAACTATCTTGTTCTAGAAGACTTAAAGCGCAAAAAAAGCAAAGTGCTGATTCCCGTGCAAGAGGTTGCCAAGAGTAACGATTTTTCTCCAGAGAGGATCCGCTTAGGTTTTGCATCTGCAAATGGAGAGTGTGTTTATCTAGAATTCGAGTTAAATGGGGAAAAACTCTCTGCCATGAATAAAGAAGGGATCTTATTTTTGGCTTATCTTTATTTAGCGCAGAGAGATTATATAAAAGCGGTAGAATATTTACAGCAGATTGTAAAAGCAGATCTTTTATCAGAGTTAGCAGCCACCATTTTAGCTAAATTTTTCAAACTACCTCAGTTAAATCAAGATCAACACCCCGCTGCTGCTGCGATTCGTCTAAAAGCTCTGTTCTTATTACAATCAAAAAGCAATTCGGAAATGAGCAAAGAGATCAACATCCTAGCAAAGGAGGACTATGCTAGCTATAACACTAGAATAAGCAATGTAGATAGTAGACTTATACTCACTTCTGAAGAAAAGCAGTATTATTCTTCTCTTATTCCCTCTCTTCCTATTTTAGATTCTAATCAATTCTTACAAAAATGGGAAGAAGCGCAATCCTTATTTCATCCAAATCTTCCTCTTAAAGAGTTAAAAGAGATAAATTGGATAATCAAGTATTGTGGTGACAGCTCAGGCTGCATGTCATACAGCATAAAATCCATTCTTGAAGATCTTAAACGTCTTGAAAGTCTGTATGAACAAGCGTGTAATGCTAGAACAGAAGCTGAGAGACTACTTGTCTCTACACAACTACACTTTACTGCTAGTAGAAATAAAGAAGTTGCTCATTTTGGTCAATACAAGGAAGTTGCATTTGCGATTGTCCATTTTGCGTTAAAATACCCAGAGCTAACCTCTGCTTTTTCAACTTCAAGCAACAAAGAATGGTGGTTAAAGCTAGTACTGCAAAACTATCAACAAAAGTTTGGCACACAGCAGAAGCTGGATGCCAAACTTTCCCTTCGTCCTTCTGCAGAAGATCCCATTTTCCATGTCAGAGACGAAAGGATTTCACAAAGATTGCAGAAGCAATGCTTACATTCACAAGTGCAGATACAACAAGCTCTTGTTTTGCCTCAAGTTGAGCCAGAAAATCGCTGCTTTGCTCTTTCTGAGCTGGCTAATACTTACTTTACCCAGGTTCCTATATCTATAGAAAATGCTCCTCTTCATCTAGAAAGAATAGAAAAAGAAGATTACCAACAAGCTATTGAAAAAGGATATGAAGATTTTCAAAAAGACCTAGAAGCAGGTGTTTTCATTAACCAAACTAGTAAAGAATTTAGATTGGATGAATTAAGAGTAAAGCAGCTTTCTGATTCATTAAATAACTTTTTAGATCCAGAATCTTTAGAAGTACAAAAGAAGAATCTTCTGCAGTTAGCAAATACCAAGCCCTCTCAATACATTTTACAAAATGATCTTCTAGAGAACGGCAGATTTAAGTCACGAGTTGATTTCAAGCAGCTGATTTGTGCTTTTTTAAGAGGAGATGCTAACGATTATTATCAATTAAATTCCTATTTGAGTGTACAGGAAATTCAAAAGATCGATAGCTTACTACAAAAGTTTATGCTAGAGAGCACAAAACAAGGTCAAGTAGAAAGGGCTCTTTCATTGCTAAAGAATTTGGAAAGGGCAGAAGCAGAAGAAGAAAAAACATCCATTAGCCAAGAGATTTATGCGGTTCTAACAGAAGTGATGTCTTATGACCCTGCTCAAAATCGTATCCTATTAGTGTATGAATACCAGGCTAGAATTAGGGTACGTCAAAACCAAATGAAGCTTATTTCTGAAATGACAACGATTTCTGAAACCGGCGAATATAGAAATTTGATTACGCAATTAATTATGGGAGGAGGCAAAACAAGTGTATTGGCCTCTATTTTATTGGTTATTCTTGCTAAGCCTCCTAAATTAGCTGTATTTATTCCGCCTGCTGCACAGTTTGACACTTTGCGTAATAATTTGAAAACAACCCAGCATGCATATTTTTTACAAGAGCTGATTCCGATTGAATTAACTAGATTAGAGTTTTCCGTAGAGAAGTTAAAAAAAGTGTATCAAAAACTTGTGCAAGCACAAGACAAGGGGTGGGCGGTTTTGATACAAAAAGAAACCCTGCAGTCTTTTGCATTGGAGCTGCAGAGCGCTTTACATAAACAAGAATCTGAAAAAACCATCATTTTACGCAATATTGTGCAGCTGTTTAGAAACTCTGCACATGCCCTATTTGATGAGTGTGATCTGCAACTTAACCCTATGCAAGAGGTAAATTTTACCATAGGAGAAAAAAAGCAGATTGATCCTATATACATTGCATGTGGTATTGAGATATTTAAAATTCTTGCAAGCAATCAGCTTAAAACGGTTAACCAAAAGCAGTCATTAGCAGAGTTTGTCGGTTTATTGCAAAATGCACAGTCCTTCATGAAAACAGAAGAGTATTACGATCAAGTACTCCCTGTGCTTGCTAAGGAGCTATTTAGCTCCTATAAAAATACTTTACTCTTATCAGAAGAAGAGGATGAGGCAAATTTTCTAAAATATGTACAAGGAAAATTAGAGAGCTCAAAGCTAACAATGCAAGAGGAGCAATTCTTAAACCTGTTTAAAGGCTATGCATCTTCTTTGGATGATTTGGAGAGAGAAGCAGCTGCTTTAATTGCTTGGATAAAAATGCAATTTACCGAAATTTTGCCTTTGACCCTCAGTAAAGACACAAACCGCCATTACGGCCGTGTAAATACACAGGAGCTAGGAAAAGTGGTTCCTTATCAAGGAGTAAACTCGCCTGCAACTACGCAGTTTGGAAGCCCTTGGGAAGCTTTGGCTTATCAGTTTCAAACAGCTCTATCGCAAAAACTAAGTATTGACTTAGTGAGAGCCTATACACAAAAAATCTACCAAGCTGCAGAACATAATGCATCTTATACTCAAATGTCATTAGAGAACACTAAAGAGGCAAAAGAATTTTTGGAATTAACAGCTATTTCTCTGCGCCAAGCAAAAGAGGAGAATAGTCTAAAAAAGGTTGTAGAAAATATTAATAAAGACCCTAGTAAAATTCTAGAAGTGGAATCTGATTTTGCTACTCACTTGATTAATTATTACCCCACCTATCTAAATAGCAATGCTTCTCATCTCTTTGAGCAATTTGCAGCCGTTACAGGCTTTTCTGGTACCCCCTGGAATAGCTCTTGCTACCCAGGAGACCTTGCTGAGAATGTATTATTTGATTTAGGGACAGAAGGGAGAATTGTAGATACAGCATGTCGAAAAGCAAGAAAAAACCCTCATGCAATCCATCTGATTCAAAATACAAAGATCCAAGAGGTGTTAAAAAGCTGTTTAGAGAACAATCCACGTCAAAATCGAGTAATGGCTTTCATTGATGTTGCTGGGATATTCAAAGATTACGATAACCTATACACAGCAAAGCAGATCTTGACCTACTTCAAAGAGGATCCTCGGATTGAGCACGTTCTCTTTTTTGGAAGAGCCGGCCTTCAGGAAAGTGCTCCTAACACACTAATGGCTTTTAAAAAAGACAGTCTTGCTCCTATTGTTATCGGAAGCACTCGTATTCAAGAGTTAGAAAAGTATGGAATTGATCCAAAATCTACCTTTATTTATTACGATGAATGCCATTGTGAAGCAACAGATTTGCCGCAAATACCAGATGCAGTTAATTTATTATCTAGCAATGGATCGATGATTTTAAGAGATTTGTTACAAGGGATGCTACGAGCACGTGGATATCTTAAAAAGCAAGATATTGAATATGTAATTCATGAAAATACGATTAAACAACTAGGAATCCAGGGTAAGCCTACATTTGAAAATGCCGTTCTTAACCCTTCCATTGTCAATCAAGCAGAAAGAAAAGCTAGAGAAACCTATCGAACTTTTCTGCATAAAATTGATCAGGTGCTATTCAAGTGTGCTTGGGAACATCTGCTAGACACTCCTGGACAGATGGTTCCTCTCTTTAAGCAATATCGCACTCTTTTTCTGCATAGTTCGGAAATTGACTGTTTTAAGCAATATGGGAATCTATTGCAAAAGGAGTTTGGGTTACAAGCTCTTGAAAAATATGCACAAGATCGCCTCCAACATTGGAAACAGATTCAGCCGGACCTGCTTTTAGGGAAAGAAGTCGAAAAAAACTTAGATCAAGTTATCCAAAGCGCTGCTGCATGTAAATTTTTACCGAACTTGGTTGATGTAACGCTATCTACTTTAGGAATGGAACAACAAGTTGAGATGCAACAAGAGGTAGAGCAAGAAGTCGATGTAGAACTGGAAAAAGAGCTGGAATCTTACCAATACAAAGGTAGAACTGAACCCAGAACAGAGTCAACATGGGACTTTGATGCCATTGCATCAAAAAGCTTTCTAAAAACAGCAAAGGTTTCATGGATGGGGAGATTTGCTGACTTAAGTTTTCTTCCAAAGTCATATCCAAAGACGTATCTGTTGTCTGATTTCATTCAAAGCTATCGTCATCGTAAGCCCTATGATAAGATTTTTAAAGAACAAGAGATTATCATTACAGAAAACGCCATGTATACTTCTTGCGATCTTTGTTCTATTTTTTCTAATACGCAGAAACCAGCGCACCAGGTTCTCATTGTTAAAGAACAAGGGGAATTACGCGCGATCATTCTTTCTATCAAAGAGGCGGAAACATTTAAAAAGCATTTGACTGTACATAAACCCACGGATATGTGGCTGATTCTTCCTAATGCAGAAAAGCTATCTTTACCAAACGATAGTGAACTTTGTTCTAATTTGCAGCAAGAGATGCCAGAGCATGCAGAGTGGTTAGCACGTACTCTTTGGTTTATCAATTTTTTAAACGGCGATATGTTTTATTTAGCAACTCATAGAGATCTTACAGAAGCAATCATCAAGGAAAAAGACACAGAGCTTAAAACACATTTTCTTAAGCTTAAAACGATCCAAGACCCCAAGAAAAAGACTGTTTTTCGCTATTTGTTAGAAAGGGTATTGGAAGAGACTTCTAAAGCTAGTCGGATGAAATCTCAACAGCGCCGCCTAGAACAAAGAAATACAAAAGAGTCCGCTGAACGCTTGACAGAGCAAGAGATTGGTGCACTTTCTAAAGAAGACCTCAGATATGTTCCTTATCTAGATCCCAAAAAAGTAGGTCATTTAAGAGATCCAGATTTGATCCAACATTTAAATTCACCCCAAGTTAAAGAGGTTATACCTGCCCAAGTTCCATATCTCTTATCTACACAAATTCGCTACCTAGATAAGCCAGAACAAATTCAGAGGGTTTCTAAAGAGAATCTTGATCATTTACTCCCCAGTCAAATAAATCATCTAACGATCAGTCAAATTGTTAGCTTAGGCAACCAAAAGATGCAATATGTAACAAAAAAAGAGCTTTTAACAGCTGTTGATTCTGCGCGGATTTGTTCGTTATATAAGGAGAAACACTTGTCTAACGTACAGTTAAAATGGCTTTCTGAAATACAATTGAAGGCTCTTTTAGAAGAAAACAAAGACATACGAGACGTTCTACCTCATTTAGATAATAACCAGCTCCCATATGTAAAGAAAAAAGAACAGATTCAAGCGATTCCTCAACACCGAGTAAAACATCTTGTTGATGCTCAAATTCCTTTTCTAAGCAATAGACAAGTTAATGAAATATCAGATCTAAAATACAAGCATCTAACCGCTGAGCAATTTGAGCATAAATATCGCCTATATTCTACAGTTTTTATGTTTCTAAAAGGGTGGGTTTTATGGAACTTGCGTATCCTGGCTTATATTTGTGGAATGTATTTGTTAAAAAAGATTTCTTTTTTACGCTTTTTTGACAATATTACAAATATATTAGATCGATCGAATATCTATTTGGGGATAGGTTATAGGAAACTACAGGGCAAATAAAGAGTGTGTAGTGATCAGTTAATTCCAGAAGAAGATCGAGTAAAAAAACAAGCGTTTTTATACCTCGCAAGACGCTCTTTTTTCACAGAAGAGCTAAGCTTAAAACTTACTCAAAAGGGATTTTCTAAAGAAGTGATTGATAAGGTGCTAGATTTGTGCATCAAGCAAGGTTTTTTAGATGATCAAAAATTAACCCAGCAATTAGTAGAAAGGGCAAGAGATAAAGGGTTTGGATCAAAGGCTATTTGGTTTAGACTCTGTTATAGAGTAGGGATAAACCGCTCTATTTTACAACAAGTCATTTTAGATACAGAAAAAAATCAAATGAAAAGTCTGCAAAAGCTTATCCAAAAAAAATCTCATCAAATCCATCTTTTAGATCCTAAACAAAAAAGTCGATTCATTGCAAAAATGCTCAGGCGTGGCTATTGCTATGAGGAGATTATGCGTTGTTTGGCAGAAGTTTAGTGGCTTTAAATTTCTATAACAAGGTATAACAACCATTTTCTTATGATGCGGTTATCTGTATGCATATCGGGGTTTTAGGAATTAGTTATAAATCTGCTGAGATTGGTTGTCGAGAGCAAATTTTAGCGGCTTGTCATAAACTGGCTAACAAGGAACTTGTACAAGATGCGAGTTGGATTTTACTTGCTACTTGCACTCGTGTTGAAATTTATTTTAGTGCAAACGATCTAAGCATAGCACATAGCGTATTATTAAATGCTTTGCGCTCAGAGATCTGCTTTGACTTAGAACACAAGCTCTATGCTTATTTTGGTATGGATTGTTTTCTGCATTTAGCACGGGTAACTTCTGGACTAGATAGTGTCATTCTCGGCGAATCAGAAATCCAGAGACAGGTAAAGGTAGCTTATCAATTAGCGTCTAGAAAAAAACTGCCTCATGATTTGCATTTTCTGTTCCAAAAAGCCTTAAGATTGGGTAAAACCATTCGTACAGAGTTTCCTCTTGTAGAAAAAAATATTGGTATTGATAAAGAGCTATTTTTATTGGCAAAGTGTTTTAAGTTGCATACATCTGCTGTTTTATTCATTGGTTATTCAGAGATCAACCGTAAGATTATTAGCTACTTTAAATCAAAAGGCAAAAAACAATTGTCTTTATGTACGCGCAATAGGCAAACATCTATTGAATGGAGTAAAAAAGAAGGTGTCTCACTACTTGATTTTTCTCAAATCGAATTAAGCTCTCAATTTCCCATGGTGGTTTGTGGAACTTATACAGATCAACCGATCTTGCATGCCCACCAGTTTGTCGATGCTAAGACACGTTTAATCGTAGATTTAAGCATGCCAAGAGCTGTAGAACCACTTTCTCTTTATCCTAATATTAGCTTGTTAGATATAGGGCATATCAATGCGATCATTGAAACAAAACAACAAAAAAATTTTCTTCAGATTCAAGAAGCAGAAGCTATGTTATTTCAATCGGTTCAGCGTTATGTAGCAGTGTTTCAAAGTAGCAAAAGAGGCTATGAATGCGTCGTATAATTCTATTTTTATTATTGATTCCTATTTTCCTCTGCTCTGCTAAGAAGCCTAAAGAAATAGAAGATCATAGCATAATTATGATTCCATCTCATGCAGTGTATGAGGGCGATTACTTTGCTTCGGGAGATAGTGTAGAGATTTCAGGAGTGGTAAATGGAGATGTATATCTTTTTGCAGGACAAGTTGTCATTGATGGAATTATTAATGGAGATCTAATCTGCTGTGCAGGAAGTGTAGATATTTCAGGAAGAGTATCAAATAATGCACGGTTATTAGCAGGTCAAGTTTTATTAAGTGGAGAAATCGGACACAATATTACAGCTGTTGGAGGCAATGTTCAGCTTCTCAAGCAATCATCTGTTGGGAAAAATGTTGTGATAACAGCTGGAAATGCCGATTTAGCAGCCCGTATCGGATCAGAAGTGACTGTTATAGCTTCTCATTTACGTGTATCCTCAACCATTGGGCAAGATCTACATGCTGTTGTGGGTTTAATGAGACTTACTTCACAAGCGCGGATTAGCGGAGACGTAGACTATCGAAGCAATTCAGATGCATGGATTGATCAGGGGGCTACTGTAGTAGGAACAATTACTCAGCATCCTTCTTTTGTACGCAATTTGGTTAAAGGTACATGGATTCAAAAGATCTTAGTGGGCTCTAAGCTGCTCACTCTTTCTATGAATTTTCTTTACAGCCTTGCTATTGCCTATTTATTACTTAGGCTCTTTCCTAGGAATTTGCAATCAGCTCTTCTCTCTTTAAGAGGGCAACCATGGCGTTCTTTAAGCACAGGACTGATTACATTGATTGTTTTGCCGCTTTGTTGTCTGCTGCTATTAATGACTGTTTTAGGAGTGCCATTTGCTCTAACTTTGATTGCTTTAAACATCGTAGGATTTTATACGGCTAAAGTGTACTTTATTTTCTGGGGATCGGATTGGCTATCTAGCAAAATCAAATGGAGAATACACCGATTAGCGGCTTTTGCCGTGGGTTTGATTGCCTATTTGATCATAAGTTCTATTCCAGGATTGGGTAAGATCTTTTCATTAGCCGCGATGGTTTTTGGGCTTGGAGCTGCGGTTACGGCGCAAACCAAGCGCTATCACATAGGGCTTTAAAATTCTGCATGACCAGGAAATCTAGGAAAAGGGATTACATCGCGGATATTCTCCATCCCGGTGACAAATAACACCAGGCGCTCAAATCCTAAGCCAAAGCCTGCATGTGGAACAGTTCCATAGGTACGCAGTTGTATATACCACCAATAATCCTCCGGATGTAAACCAAACGAGCGTAGTTTTTTCTCTAGAACATCTGGACGCTCTTCTCTTTGAGCCCCTCCAATAATTTCTCCAATTTTTGGAACTAAGACATCCATAGCAGCTACTGTTTTTCCATCAGAATTTTCCCGCATGTAAAAAGCTTTGATTTTCTCGGGATAATCGGTTAAGACTAAGGGTTTTTTACAGTATGTTTCTGCTAAATAGCGCTCATGCTCTGATTGCAGATCAATACCCCACTCTACAGGAAAGGCAAAGCTTTGCTCTGATTTTTGTAAGATAGCAATAGCTTGTGTGTAGGTAAGATGAGCAAATTCTGCTTCAGCTACCTGTTGCAAACGATTCAACAATCCTTTTTCTATAAACCTTTCAAAAAAGTTTAAGTCTTCTTGGCAGTTATCTAAAACGTATCGAAGGACAAATCGCAAATAGGCTTCCGCACATTCACGATTATCGTTTAAGTCAGCAAAAGCCATTTCCGGCTCAACCATCCAGAACTCAGCTAAATGACGAGAGGTGTTAGAATTCTCTGCACGAAATGTAGGTCCAAACGTGTACACATCAGAAAGAGCGCAGGCAAATGTTTCTGCATTTAGTTGTCCTGATACCGTAAGATAAGCTGGTTTATGAAAGAAGTCCTCTATAAAATTTACGCTACCATCAGAGTGCCTTGGTGGTTTATTGATATCTAGTGTTGTGACTAGGAATTGCTTACCCGCTCCTTCACAATCAGAGGCGGTAATGATGGGTGTGTGTAGATACAAAAACCCTCTTTGTTGGAAAAATAGATGGGTTGCAATCGAGAGAGCATTACGTATTCTAGCAATGGCTCCTTGTGTATTTGTACGTGGACGCAAATGAGCAAGAGAGCGCAAAAATTCAAAGGAATGTCGTTTTTTTTGCAGAGGATAATCTTCGGGACAAGTACCAAAAAGATGAATAGCATGAGCTTTTAATTCCCAGCGTTGTCCTTTGCCTACACTCTCTACTAATTCACCTGTTACTGAAATAGAAGCTCCTGTAGAAAGCTTTTTTAAGAGCTCTTCATAGGAGGGAAGTGAGGCATCTACTACAATTTGCAGAGAAGAGAGTGTAGAGCCATCATTTAGTTCAATGAAGCTAAAACTTTTTTGTGCTCTAATTGTGCGAATCCATCCGCATATGGTAATCACACTTCCTATTTGAGAGGATTGAATCGATCGAATTTTACTATGTTTCATAAGTCTGCAAACTCTCTTAACATGGCGATTTCTTTTTTCCAAAGAGGGGGGCCATCGGGGGTTTCTAAATATTTAGGAAGACGGCGAGTTTTAGGGTGCTTCATCAGCACTTTAAAACACTCAATACCAATTTCTCCTTTGCCTAAAGGAGCGTGTCTATCGCGACGAGACCCCAAAGGTTTTAGTGAGTCATTGAGGTGGAAAGCGTATAGATACTTCATCCCAACAATTCTTTCAAAGTCTTTCAAAGTCTTTTCTAAGCCAGCTTTTGTGCGGATATCATAACCTGCTGCAAAGATATGACAGGTATCTATACACACGCCAATAGGGATTTTTTTATGTAATTTTTCAATCAGATAAGCCAAGTGCTCAAAGCAATATCCCACCGTAGTTCCTTGGCCCGCAGTTGTCTCCAGTAAAAGACGAGTAGCACCATGAGAGATAAGTTCTTCGAATTGCTCTAAGCTAGCTATAATATTATTTAAACATTGCTCTTCTGTTGCTCCTACAGCAGCACCGGGGTGAAAGTTTAAAAAAGAGATCCCCAGTTTTTGACAGCGGATTAACTCTTCTTCAAAAGCCTTCTGGCTTTTATGTAAAACAGATGGATTAGAGGAACCTAAATTGATCAAATAACTATCGTGGCTCATCAATTGGCAAAGACCAGTTGCCTTTACTGCCTCTTGAAAAAGTTCCGCTTGCTCTTGAGTGATCTCTTTGCCAGACCAGCGTTTTTGATTACTGGTAAAAAATTGTACGGTAGTAGCACCGATTTCCTGCCCCATCCAAATCGCATTTTGAGCTCCGCCTTGGGCAGAGGTGTGAGCGCCGATTAATAACTCAGAGCTAGGGATTTTAGCCATTTAAGATATCCGATTAGATTAAAATATGATCTATCCTAGTTTATAAGCGGCTTAAATGTCTAGAGGGTCTTTATAGCTTCCAAACAAGTTTTAAATCTTAAATTATTGAATTAATTAAATCTTATTATAAGACATTTATAATATAAGCATATAAATACTAAAAAAGGTTTAATATGAAGGCCCTTTCAACCTTGAAGTGCACAAAACAGAGCATGTAAATATTTGAAAAAACATCTATTGTGTACCCGAGCATAACATGTTTTTAGATAATCTGCTAAATGCTTCTAGTGGCGTCTCAAAGTTAAGAGCCTT
>JBAUFS010000037.1:0-2281 GCA_049679255.1 Candidatus Rhabdochlamydia sp. | reverse complement strand
TTCATCTCTTGATTCGTTTAGGATTAAGACAAAACGCTTTCTTATTAAAAGTGCAACTGTATGAGGAGTATTGATATGGAAACACCTCAGAAGAAAATACCAGAAACATTTTCAGTAGAACAGGCATATGTCATAGGGATGCTTTTTTTTCTTAATCTGTGGCCTCTAGTAAAACCCAAAGTGATAGAAGAAGAGCAGAAACTAGGAACTTACTCTCTTTTCTTTATAGAGGTTTGCTCTGGTGATGAGTGCTATGCTGAATGGAATGAAGCAATACGCCGCGTATTGCATATTCCAAAAGAAGAGCAGAGGTTTTTACAGCTTTCTTTATCTAAAATTTTCTTATGTGCTTTGGAATTTTGTAAGCTTCATAATGAACGCTATGAATCTAGAATTGCGTATGCAGTCCATTTGTTAGAGTCTATGAAAAAAGACCCTGAAAGCTATAAAACAGAATGGGCGGTTTGGCAAGATGTCGTGGAACAAACGGTGAGTAAATACATGAGCAGCAACGAATTTGATTGGTTGGATGAACTTCCCACATGGCCAAATCAAAAAACCGATGCCTCTATAGGAGATGACTCATGACGTCTTCTACCTCCTTTTCTAGATCATCAAATTCAATTAATTTCCCTCTTTCTTCTGTTTCTTACGCATAGAAGTTTCTTAAAGAGCATTTTAATTTTGCATTAACAAAGTAAAAAAACAATTTGACTTTTTGTGTTTTAGTGTGACATCTTTTCATCTCTTGATTCGTTTAGGATTAAAATATTGTTCTGTAAAAGGACAACTACAAGTGGAGTAGTAATATGGAAACCCAAAAACAAATACCAGAAACATTTTCAGTAGAACAGGCATATGTTATAGGGATGCTTTTTTTTCTTGAACTTTGGCCTTTAGTAGAACCCAGGGTGATAGAAGAAGAGCGCTTGCACGGAGTTTATTCTCTTTTCTTTATAGATATTTGCTCCGGTGATAAGTATTTTGGTGAGGCACCTCATGCCGAATGGAATGAAGCTATACGTCGTACACTGCATATTTCAAAAGAAGAGCAAAAGAAACTGCGGCTCTCCTTACCTGAAATTTTCTCTTGCATTATGGAATTCTGTAAAGTTCACAATGAACGTTATAATTTCAAGATCGCATATGCAGTCCATCTACTAGAATCTATGAAAAAAGATCCCAAAAACTATAAAGAAGAGTGGGCAGTTTGGCAAGAAACTATTGAAGAGCCCTTGGATAAATACATGGATGATGATGGGTTTAACTGGTTGGATGAACTGCCAAAGCAAAAAACAGATGCTCCTAAAGGAGATCAGCTATGACAGTCTCTGCTTGCTCTTTTAAAAATGCAGTTCATTCAACAGGCTCTTCTTTTTTTGACCAAAGATTATCAGATTGCGCTAATAGACTTATATCTCTGTTTAAAGGAATGTTCCCTATCTCAAACGAAACTGCCGATCGTCAAGGAAATCTTTCCAGATTGTGGGTTCTAAAAAATGGAATGTTTCTTGGTATAGTGTTTCACTCCGATGGGAAAATCTCATTCGTTCCTTCTAATAAAATTATTAATTCTTGTAACAATAAGCCCATTTCCTTGGAAAATCTCAAAAGGTTGCAAGATTTGCAAATAGACCTGGCTTATGTTTCTGAACAAAAGAAACTTGTTATTTTCCCTCATTTGCGAGCAGCTGGAAATGATCAAAAAATAACACAAGTAGTTGAAAAAGCTCTCCATCCAAAACCACCAACTTCATGGACGCCTCCTTCCCTTGATGCTCGCTCAGAGAGGCTTGGCCATATATTCACCGGTGATATTGGTCATTTTTCTGAGGATGCCGCAGAAAATCAAGCATATTTTCTCTCTGCTATTTCTGATCCAGCTAATAAAAAAGCTGTTAATAAATAAGGATCCTAAAAATTATAAAACCGAATGGGCGGTTTGGCAAGAAATTGTTACGGCAGTGGTAGATAAACAAATGAATAATGATGAATTTGATTGGTCGAGTGAACTTCTCATGTAAACCAAATCAGAAAACCAATAACTCTAAAGTAGGTCGCCCATGACATTTGCTGCTTCTTTTTCTAGAAATTCATTCCGTACAATAAATTTTCCTTTTTTCTGTTTCTTACGCATAGAAGTTTCTTAAAGAGCATTTTAATTTTGCATTAACAAAGTAAAAAAACAATTTGACTTTTTGTATTTCAGTGTGCCATCTTTTCATCTCTTGATTCGTTTAGGATTAAGACAAAACGCTTTCTTATTAGAAATGCAACTGTA
>JBAUFS010000036.1:0-7652 GCA_049679255.1 Candidatus Rhabdochlamydia sp. | reverse complement strand
CCCATGAGACAACAGAACAGGATTTACAGAAGATTATAGGTGACGATAAAATTATTGGAAAGGCCTACACTGAGCTAAATAAATTCCATTGGACAAATGAAGAACTACTTGCCTACGAAGCTATGAAGCGTACTGAGATGGATGAAATTGCTCGCAGAGATCAACAGCTTGATGATGCTGAAGAAAGGGGTATAGAGAAAGGCATAGAGAAAGGCATAGAGAAAGGCATAAAAAAAGGTAGAGAAGAAGGTAGAGAAGAAGGTAGAGAAGAAATAGCAGTCAATCTATTAAAAGAAGGCTTTAAAATGGATACGATTGTTAGACTTACAGGCTTATCTAAAGATCAGATAGAAAAGCTAAGAGATTAATTTTAAGAAAGATTCACAGACTCTATTGCAATAGACAAGACTTAAATAACATTTAGCGGCAAATAGCAAAACCTAGTGACTCTAACCTTTACCTTGTTCTTCCTGTTTGAGTTTTTTTTATTAAAAAACAATATATGATATTGTCAGGTTTGCTTTTCAGCGCTATACTCCTCTTTTAAACAAGGGAATTACTATGCAAAAAGATTATTGGATTGTAGCCTATTATATCTTTACTCCCATTGAAGACCCCTTGGAAGAGGTAAAGAGACATCAAAAATTTTTAAAAAATAAAGATATTAAGTGTCGGATCTATATTGCCCATAATGGGATTAATGCCCAAATGAGTGGCTATAAAACCAATATACAAGTCTATCTAGAGTGGGTGAAACAGGACGCGCGTTTTAAAGAAATTTCTTTTAAAGTAGATTCTTATCACGAGCATGTGTTCCCTAAAGCCTGCGTAAAGTTTCGCAAACAACTTGTCGCCTTAGATGAAGAAGTTGATTTAGAATTAACAGGTAAACATCTTTCTCCTAAAGAATGGAAAGAGATGTTGGCAAATCGCAATGAAGACGTTTTATTGCTGGATGTACGTAATCAATATGAATGGGAACTTGGTCATTTTGAAGGAGCTGAGCTTCCTTGTTTAAAAAATTTTAGAGATTTTCCCCCTTACGCAAAAGAATTAAAAAACCATTACAATCCTACTCAGACAAAGGTCATGATGTACTGTACTGGTGGTATTCGATGTGAACTGTATTCTGCTCTACTAAAAAAAGAAGGTTTTACCGAGATCTACCAATTAGATGGTGGTGTGATTAATTATGGAAAACAAGAAAGTACCGCGCATTGGAGAGGCAAGTTATTTGTATTTGACGATCGCTTATCTGTTTGTATAGATGAAAATATAGATGAAGTTATTAGCCAGTGTGTTCATTGTAAAATAAGTAGCGACACGTATTATAATTGTGCAAATATGGATTGTAATGAGCTTTTCTTATGTTGCCCTGCTTGTGCAGAAAAACTCAAAGGTTGCTGCGGTGATACTTGTATGTCTGCTGATAGGGTAAGGCCTTATCAGGCAGCTGTGCGCCCTAAACCTTTTCGTCGCTATTCCAAAGAGAGCGAATTAAACTAAGCATCAGCTTTTGTGTGTCATCAAGCACAACGGTAAGTCCTGGTTTGATTCCCTCTTCGGAGAGCTCAAAGGCTTTCATAGTGTTACAAATGCGCCCATCAAGACGTATGCCTATTCCTTGAATGCCGATCATGTTTCCCCAATCTGCGAACATGGTAAGAGTTAGCTCACATGCGGTAATCAGAAAGAAAACTTCTTTATCTGGATGGGCAAAAATGAGTTCAAAGCACTTTTCCCCAATATAGTGAACGGTAGGAATAAATAAAGGAATGATGTGAGCTCGATCAGGTAGAGCATTTACTGCTTTACCAATAAAACACTGGCGACATACCGGATGATTGGGATCGTGAATACAGTCAGCTGAAAACCGTTTTGATGGACATTCAAAAGGTTTATGACAATAAGAAAACCCTATGACAAACAGATGATTTTTATGAGAAGCCAAACGCTTTTCAAAAGTGGCAAGATCTTTTACTCCATAGAAGAAAAGATCTTGGTCTCGAGAGTAAGATTTTGTAAATAAAGAAGAGATAAAACGATAACTGTGTTTTATCGGCGCACGAAAAAAGTAACGCCAAAAAATTTTTTTTTGATCGCGAGTGAGTAAATACTTTGTGCTTTTCCACTTAAGATTGCAGGCAGTGTCTTTGGTAATACCAGGCATTTGTGGAAGAGAGGAAAGAGTTTTTAACGGATGGGTTTTTTGATAGGATTTTTTTCCTTGATCCCATTTTTCTTCCGCTTCTTCCCAGCTGGATTGGTTATTCCAAATCTTAAGTTTATGATTCATAAACTATGAATATAGTTTAAAAGGAGATATTTGTGTCAGATCTATTTTACCATTTGGATATCTCTCAAAAGCCTCAAATGGTTATTACACTACCAAAAAAATTTTCCCATCGAAAAGAAGCTTTATTAAAAGCTCAATCCCTTTTAGAGAAAAACGCACTAGATCTCTTATGGAAAAAAGCACCTATCCATGTAGGAGAGGGTATGCAGTTTTCTATCTCCTCAGATACTGCCTTTGAGTTGCTTAAGCTTCTTAGTAGCACAGGTAGATTATTATATAAAGGACAGAAGGTAATAATTGATCCTTTTACAAAAGCAGAAGGATTTGTTCAAGCCAGGGCCTTAAATAAGACGCAAGTAGAGATCTGTGCAAAATTTAAGCTTGGTAGACAAGAAGAGCCTTTAACCAGCTGCAGAGCTATCTTTTGGGGAAGTCCTAAATGGATTCTCTATGCTGGAGTTATACGTTTATTAGATACGGAAGGTTCTTTAAAATGGCTAAAAATTCCAGAAGCTATTTTACAAGAAAAAGAACTACAGGAATTTTTAGAAGAAACAGAGGGTGTAACCTGGTTAGAAGAGATTTCAAGAGATCCTTTGCCTTTTATCTGTTTGACAGATCGACACGGAGGATTTGCTAATCTATGGTTTGATTATGGGATAAGAGGAAAAATAGCAGCTTTTGAAGGAAAAGAATTTTTTTGGCGTAAAAAGGCCATAGAAAAGCAATGGGAGCAAGACTTATTAGAAACCGATTTTAGTAAAAAAAAAGTAGGGGATTCTTCTTATTATTGTCCTCTGGATAAAGTAGCTAAAAGTATTACATTTCTCATTGAAATCGGTTGGAAAGTATTTGATCATCAAAATAAGCAAGTGGTTTGTTTAGGACAAGAAACCCTTTTATTAGAAGAGCGCCCTCAAGCTTGGCTTGTACGCGCTGAGTTCGATTATCAAGACTACAGAGCTAATTTACAACAGGTAATAGGGGCTTTTAATCGTAGATCCTGCTTTGTAGAATTAGCCGCTAATACAGTCGGTCTAATCGATTTGAAAAAAATAGAAGAAAAATGGGCGGATTTTTCAGAGCTAGAATTTGATCAAGAAGGAGTTCATCTTCCGTTTAGACAATTAGGATTGCTCTCTGAGCAAAAGGATCCTCTAGAGATCTTTAAGCAATTAAAGCATTCTTTGCAATCAGTTGTTCTAGGAGAAAAATTCAAAGGACAACTATTCATTTATCAGAATCAAGGTTTGAGCTGGCTTTCTTTTTTGGAGAAAAATCAAGTAGGAGGGCTTTTTGCCGATGAAATGGGTTTAGGTAAAACTATCCAAATAATAGCCTTTCTTTCACAACTAGAGCTCAAACAATCTTGTTTGATTGTAGTCCCTACATCTTTGTTATTTAATTGGCAAAATGAATTTGCTCGGTTTTTTCCTAGTTGCCCGATTCATGTGCATGCAGGCAAAGAGAGAATGAAAACCCTTTCCCCTATTCCATCTATCATTCTTACCTCCTATGCTGTTTTACGTATAGACCAGGCTTTATTTACCTCTTTAGATTTTCAGGTAATCATTTTAGATGAAGCACAAGTCATTAAGAATCCGGATAGTCAAATCGCTGAAGTGTGTTTTCAACTAAGAGCAAAGATGAGAGTGGCTATTACAGGAACCCCTATAGAAAATAGACTAGAGGATCTTTTTTCGCTTTTTTACTTTCTTAACCCAGGGTTATTAGGTGAGCGTAAGCAGTTCCAAGCAGAAGCGCTTGCATCTCAAGTGGACAGTCGTTATTTAAAGCGCATACAAAAGCTCATTAGACCTTTTATTTTGCGTCGCACTAAAAAACAAGTAGCGCTTGATCTCCCAGAAAAACTTGAACAGACCATTTGGGTAGAAATGAGCGAAGAGCAGCGTAATATCTATGAAAAATATCTACAATCCACTCGTGTTAAACTCCGATCAAAAGATACCAATCAACAGATGCAGATCTTAGAAGCCATTTTACGTCTAAGGCAAATTTGTGCTCATCCTCTGCTAGTAGATCCCACTGCTCAAGACCTCTATCAATGCAGCGGGAAATTTTCCAAGGTTATGGCCGATCTGGAAGAGGTAATAGAAGAAAAGAGAAAGGTTCTCTTTTATAGTCAATTCACTTCCATGTTGCATTTGATGAAAAAAGAGGCTCAAAATCGGAATTGGAAATATGTCTATTTAGATGGGAGCACAAAAAATCGAGAGCAAGTTGTATCTCAGTTTCAGGAAGATGAGCAAACGCTTCTTTTTTTTATTAGCTTAAAAGCAGGGGGAGTTGGTTTAAATTTGACCAAGGCTGACTATGTCTTCCTTTATGACCCTTGGTGGAATACAGCAATAGAGAATCAAGCTATTGATCGAGCCCATAGGTTGGGAAGATTTAATCAAGTGATTGCTAGACGTTATGTAACCGCTTTAAGCATTGAAGAGAAAATCATGCGCCTTAAAAAACATAAACAACAACTCTCCCAAACCCTTATGGAAGATTTAAGCAATGTAGAAGCCCTTTCTTTAGAAGACTTGATCCATCTATTAGATTAAAACCAAAAGTTGAGCTATAGAATCTTGCTCTATAACTCATATTTCTATATATTTGAGTTATAGAAGAGAGGTCTATAACTCATGCCCTGGAACTGGGAATTGCCTGGCTGGCCCCAATTTAGTTACCATCTCGATCAAATAGCTCAAAAAGAAAGGCAGTTTCTTTTAGAAGTAGACACTGCCTGCGCCTTTTTAAGAAATATAGGAGAGCAGGAATATAGTCAGTTTGTCATAGAAATTCTCAGTTTGGAGGGATTAGAAAGTTCGAGGATTGAAGGGGAATTTCTTGATAGAGAAAGCTTGCAATCATCAATCAAGCAACACTTTAGCTTACGTGTATCTTCTAGACAAGAGACCCATAAAGAATCTCGAATGGCTAAACTTCTTTGTGATGTTTATCAATCCTTTGATCAGCCATTGACTCAAGAGATGCTCTTTAGATGGCATTTCGAACTGTTTAATAACCAATCAAATATTATTGATTGTGGAAGATACCGCACTCATGTTGAACCCATGCAGATTGTTTCTCATCGATATGGCTCTTCAAAAGTTTTCTTTGAAGCTCCCCCATCAGTAAAAGTCCCTGATGAAATGGCAACGTTCATTGATTGGTTTAACTCTACAAGTGTATCTATTCTAGGGAAAGCAGCCATTGCTCATGTGTATTTTGAAAGCATTCACCCTTTTGAAGATGGAAATGGAAGAATTGGTCGTGTTTTGGTAGAAAAAGCTCTTTCTCAAGGCATTGGATACCCGATATTAATTGCTGTTTCAAAAGTATTAGAAAAACAAAAAAAAGAATACTATGCAGCTATTGAAAGATGTAACCGCACGCTGGAAATAGATCATTGGATTGCATTTTTTGCTGATGTGATCTTACAGGCACAAGCAGAATCAATGAATCTTCTGTATTTTTTGATTGAAAAATCAAAGCTGTTGACAGCTCTTTCTGGACAACTCAACCCACGCCAGGAGAAGGTTTTATTGAGGATGTTTAAAGAGGGCCTAAGCGGTTTTCAGGGAGGCTTAAGCGCCGATAACTATATTGTGATAGCAAAGACCTCTAGAGCAACAGCAACACGCGATTTAGCAGATCTAGTTAATAAAAAGGCCTTAGTAAAAACCGGAGAGCTTCGTCACACCCGTTATTGGTTAAATTTGCCGATATAAGTAATTATTCTTCTTTAATATCCTGTTCAATCATTTCCTTAGCTGCAAATTTAAGTGTTTTAAGTCCTTCAATAAAGCCAATTTCTTTAAGTAGAACATCGAGATAGCGCAGTTCTGTTTGAAGCTGGTCATTGACCGACTCTAGTTCGGAAATCTTCTTTAATAGTTCTTCTTTCTTCATAAAATCCCTTCAATTAGGCAAAAAGGGGGTAAAATAATGCCTTTGATTTATCTGTATACATACTTAAACAAGGCTTTTTTAAGATATAGATGAAATGAACCCATGTAAATGTTTTGAACACAACTCATTTATTTATAATTAATTGCAGCTATTAAAAAATAGTTTTTTAAATAGATTAATATGTGTTTTTGATTTAATCTTTCATAATTTATTGACATTAGTTTGTTATAATAGAGACTCTTAATAATAAGAACAATATAAAAAGAGGATTTATGAGTACAAATGTAAATACAAGAGTTTTAGAGTTAATAGGTTCTGTTTGGAAAGGGATAAAAGAAGCTGCATCGTGCCCCTGTTTTGCAAAAAGCGATCTAATCAATAGGATTTCTTTAGCAGCGATCAAGCAAGGAGCTTTCAACTGCTGCGCAGCAACAAAAAAACAAATAATTTGGTTAGCTCAAAAGATAAGTACAGGTAGCGGTTATTTATACAACACAGCCCTTACAAAGGTGACTAGTGTTTGGGAAAGCATTGTTAAGCCCTCTGAGTTTAAGGTTAGCTCTGCTCATGATCCTGAAAAACTTTCTTTTTTCCCTAAATACAAGGATTCCTACTCTTCTTTTTCCAATAGAGAATAGTTTCTTCTAAGGCAAGTTCTTTAAGTTAAATTTTTTATACATCAATTACTTGCCTTCTATTCCTTCATAAAACATTTCTAAAGATCCTTTAATTTATCCAGTGATTTTTAAATTAAATTTTTATAAGCTTGTTAGCTTTATTGGACAAACTAAAGGATATATATGAAGACTGATAAGAAGGCTAATGATTTTCGCAGAGAGATTTTTCATCCTAGAACCAGCATTTTAACTGTAATAGGTGGGTGTATAGCAGGAAGATTTTGTGGGATTTCCCCTATACATGGGGCGGTTTATGCAGTTGCTAGCCGTATTGCCTATCAAGCTACATTTATAATTAGTAATGCTGTTTTCACTAAGTGTCGCGCTAAGCTCTCTGACTTGGATATGAAGAGAAGCTTTAGAAAGCTTATGGTCACACCTTTAATGATGACCAGCGCTTACTTAAGTTATACAGCGGGTAATAAAGCTCTTTCTCTAATAGGAAGACGAATTGCTTTTGAGACCGCAATAAAAGTTTCTCTTGTTTCGGCGATTACGGGTTTTTTTTCCGGTTTATTCATTGATTATATTAAGGATCAGATTTGTGAGGATTAAAAAGAATAAAAAATTATTTATATAATTTCTTCTTTAAATTGGATTGGATTTAGAATTATTTATAATATATTATTTGGCCCTTTCAACCTTGAAGTGCACAAAACAGAGCATGTAAATATTTGAAAAAACATCTATTGTGTACCCGAGCATAACATGTTTTTAGATAATCTGCTAAATGCTTCTAGTGGCGTCTCAAAGTT
>JBAUFS010000035.1:0-1907 GCA_049679255.1 Candidatus Rhabdochlamydia sp. | reverse complement strand
TTGGCCTGAAATCATAAACGTTCTCCTTTTCCATTTTTTTGAATGAGCTTGAAAAAGAAGAGCTTGATTTCAGGCCTTTTTCTTTTCTACCTTATTTTCAATTTACAGAAACAATGTTACACTACCTTGAGTGCAGAGAAAAAGATCAAATGCCGCAACCCACCAATAGGTGGCCAAGGATGATAGGTATTCCATTGCGATGCAGGAATTAATCTAGAAGGTTTTTTATTTTCCATAGTGTTCTCCCGTTTAGGTTAAGGCGCTGCGAAATTGCAGTTTGTTGCCGATATCCAAATTGTGAGTCAGAAGGGAATTTTTAAAAATTGTGTGAGTGAAATACAAAGTCACTGAAAATGTATTTCAGTGACCAATACATCTTGTAGATAGCTTGTGAGGGGTTATCAAATGCGATAAACCCAAAGAATAGGAGAATATTTTTTTAGAATTTGTTCAAAAACACTTAAAAAACATCATTTCCCCAGGTAAATTTCCATTTTTTAGGGATTAACTCCAGACATTTTTGTTTAATTTCAGCACTTATACGTCCTTTTTTGGTAGGACCGAGTATTTCCCTTGCCCATTTAGTCAACGTTTCGTTTGTTGCATCACGAGCAATTCTTTGGATAGGAGGAGTCCTAAATGAGCTGCGTAATGGGAAGATCGGGTATGAAATCATGAATGGTTAATATAACCTGTTGTATCACATATCTATCCTCGATTTCTTTTGTAGGGCGATAAGATTCATCAGCTCGCAAGAGGGGTTTAGTTTCTTGTTCCTTATGTTTTTTATACGCTTTCTGAAAGACTGTAGGTAGCTTAATTTTTTTAGAAACCGCCCAATCCATCCAAACCATAGGAGGAGCAGCGAAAGACATATCGCCACCTTCACCCTTGATTTTCTTAGCTAGCACGCTAGCTTTAGCCATTTCATAAATCTGATGCTGTACAGAGTAATTCCATGGTACGGCAAAAAACAGATTCAAATCTTCCGGCTCGGGCTCTTTACCAGTAAGAAGAAAGGCAATCTGCATAATATTTATTAAATCAAAATCCAAGTATCGGTTCAGTGAGTTGTGCATAGTTAGCCTAATATTTTTTTTGTCATAGTAGTTACCATTCGTTGCTTATGCTCTTGAGATAAGTGAGCATAGCGTTTAGTGGATTGCATATCTTTATGTCCAAGCAGTATGCCAATATCTAATAAGCCATAACCACTCATAGCAAGATAAGAAGCCACTGTATGTCTTAAATCGTGGAACCTAAAGTCCACGATGTTGGCTAGCTTTACAGCCCTTTCCCAAGAAGACCGAATGTCAAGGGGCTTTTCAGGATTGTTTGGAGAAGGAAATAACAGAGCCTCTGGTTCAAGAGTTACAGCTAATCTCTCTTTGAGTAAAGCTAAGGGAACATCAACTAAAGGGATAGAGCGCGTATCGCCATTTTTTGTTTCTTCTAAAGTAATCACACCACGCTCGATATCTATATCTCTTTTTTTTAACTTCACGCCAGTTTAACGTAAGATCTATCATAACATATTGAAAAAGAGCCTTTTATCGTTTATGATATTTTAATTCACTAAAACTCAAAAACAAAAAAGGCTCAAAATGGATGAACTAGCAATTACTGAATTATTTTGCCTTATTGATGATTTCACGATTAGATTTCGAAAAACTTGTGCCCAAGAAAAAATGGAATCTTTTCCCAAAAGAATGCGTGTTAGAGAGTGTAGGACATGCCTTAGTGAAGTAATGACGATTCTCTTGCTTTTTCATCGCTCCGGCTATCGAACCTTTAAACATTTTTATCTGTATTATGTAAGGGAACATCTCAGACATTTATTCCCAAACCTCGTTGGTTATTCACGCTTCGTTCAACTTACATCTGAAGCATTTTTTCCTATGTTTTGT
>JBAUFS010000034.1:0-1557 GCA_049679255.1 Candidatus Rhabdochlamydia sp. | reverse complement strand
CTCTAGCTTTTTTAAGATCTACCTCCTGATAAAAATGAAAACTCATGTGCATTGCTTGGATATCATTCATCATTCCTCCACCTGTTCCTACCAGGTAAAGATTTTTTTTTTCTTTCAATTTCTGTGCTGTCTTTTCTGTAATTTCTGCTGCTATTTTTTCGTAATCTGGTAATGAATGCCAAGAAGAAGAACAACCAAAAAGAAAAGAGAACATCACCCCATAAGTAAAAATCAATTTCATCTTTTTCCTCCATAATTCTCTAGATAGTTATTTATGTGGTCTTGGATTGTCTCTGTAAAAGTAGGACTTAAAAACTCATGATCCCAACCCTTCGCCTTAGGATGAGGTTCTAACACATGTAACTCATTGCCATACCTTCTCTTTCCCAAAATATCAAGATGAGTGACGAAGTCGTTTTTGCTAATATAATTAAAAGATTCAAAACATAATCTTCTAGGAATAATGGCAGCAGGAGCAATTGCTAAAGCAATAATGCGTTGTCGTACTGATTCTGGAGATGTCAAAAGTGCATTTTTAAGGTGGATAGCTCCTCCACTGTGGCAGATTTCTAAGAACTTCGCTTGAGGTCCATGGGAGGCAATGAGACGATTCCATTTGTTCTTTAAAAGTTGAACCGGTGGTGTGTGAAATCCGATATGTCCTACTGCGCATTCTAAGACATCGGTTACTAAGAAATGTGTCATATTATGGATAGCATGAATCTTGGCTCCTTGAGCATATAGGCTCAATTGTTGTGCACTTAGCATGGATTGAAATAACTTATTTTTGATTCCATTGGTAAATTCCGTCGAATTCATTTTTGAAAAGAAATAGCTTTCAAAGCTTCTTCATAGGTTTCTTTACAAATGGCCTGCCTCGAATACGTTTCAGGAAGATCTAGATAATAAGTTAAGATACCATCAATAGCTGAGATATAATCAATCTTATCCAAAGACGGACAGGTGCCATCCGGTTTATAAATCCAAATTCTTATCTCTACATTTTTTGAAGTAAAAGGATACTCATGAAGGTAAGGTCTTATCTCTTCATCGCTATTAATATCCAATAAATATTCACTGATTGCATAGACAAGCAACTCTCTAGCTTCTTTAAGATCCACTTCTTGATAAAAATGAAAACTCATGTGCATTGCTTGGATATCATTCATCATTCCTCCACCTGTTCCTATCAGGTAAAGATTTTTTTTTCTTTCAATTTCTGTGCCGTCTTTTCTGTAATTTCTGCTGCTAACTTCACATACCGGGGAGACTGATAACCAAGAGAAAAACAACCAAAAAGAAAAGAGAACATCACCCCATAAGTAAAAATCAATTTCATCTTTTTCCTCCATAATTTTTAACGTAATCTACGATGTGGCGTTCTAAAGGATCTTTAAAAGTAGGACTCAAAAACTCATGATCCCATTTATTCGCATCGGGATGCGGTTCTAACACATGTAATTCATCGCCATACCTTCTCTTTCCATCAAAATCAAGATGAGTAACAAAGTCGTTTTTGCTAATATAGTTATCAGAACGAAAACACAATCTTCTAGG
>JBAUFS010000033.1:0-18178 GCA_049679255.1 Candidatus Rhabdochlamydia sp. | reverse complement strand
TTCCAAAAAATTTAGTTAATTCATCAAGTTAATTCAAAGTTCATAGTACTTTTTATGTTAAAAATGCCTATTTCAGATCATTTTAGAAAAATATCCGCAATTATTGCACAAACTGCTCAATCTGGGAAATATGACTAAGAATCTGCATTTAAAAAATGTTTTTATCACTTTAACTTCCTATCCCAGGATCAAATACCTCTATCAAATCAAGATTTATCTTTATGTTTTAGTTTAAAATATTTTTTAAGCTTGAGAGATATTAGAGGAAACATATAATCTACTAGTCTATAAGTACGCTTATATAACCTCTGCTTAAAGCTACCCAAAAGAGATACCCATGTTATTAGAAGAACTCAAGGAAATCTTAGATATTCAAGAGCTCGATATGAAGATGATCCGTCTTATGCGAGTGAAAAAAGAACGTGTTAAGGAATTATCCCAACTTGAAGAATTACGAAAAGATTTATACTCTCAAATCACAGACAAAGAACAAGAGATTAAAGATTTTGATAAGAGCATCGAACTTCTCGAACAAAAAATTCACGATATCAATGCAAGAATCAAAAAATTAGAAGCACAACAGAGCAATGTCAAAAAAGCTGATGAGTTTAATGCTCTTACACAAGAGATGACCCATGCCGAAAGAGAGCGCCTTGCTGTTGAGCAAAAGGTTTCCGATCTAGTAGATCGAAAAGTATCAGAAGAAGAGCTTTTGGATAAAATTAAAGAAAGTTTAAAAAACTCTGAAGAGAGTAGCTTGGCTTTGGAAAAAGAGATCAGGCAAAGTGTGGATTTGATCAATCAAGAAGGATCCACCATTAAAGAGAAAAGAGAGCAGCTTGCAGGTGTGGCTAACTCTGAAATTTTACGCATCTATGAAAGATTATTACATAATAAAAAAGATCGAGTAGTGGTCCCTATTGAAAATCGCACATGTAGTGGTTGCCATATTACCCTTACCGCACAACATGAAAATTTAGTGCGCAAGGGAGATAATCTCTTTTTTTGTGAGCATTGCTCACGTATCCATTATTGGCAAGATAGCGAGTCTACTGAAGGCACTGCTGTTGCCACTAAGCGTCGTCGTCGTCGAGCGTAAAAAAATTTTGCATGGGAAAGCTAAGCAATCGCTGTTTTTAATGATTTAAACAGAGGAAAGTCTGGACTTCATAGGAAAAGATACCAGTGAAAGACTGGGGGCCGCAAGGCTACGGAAAGTATAACAGAAAATACACCGCCCTAACAGGACAGGCTGAAAATGCTAACTTTAAGAGTTAGCCCCACTCTCAGAGATGAGAGGTGAGATAAACCCTATCTGAAGCAAGAAAGTAATGAGCGTTGTTTTTAGGAACAATCTGTTTTTCCGCAGAGCTCATTAGAATAAAATCGCTTGAGGGATTTGGCAACAGATCCCCTAGATGAATGATTGCTCAATGACAGAATCCGGCTTAACGCTTTCCCGGCTTTTCTTGTGCTAAAGGGTGCGCTTTATCATACACCTCCCTTTTCAAACGAGAGGAAACTTGCGTATAGATTGTGGTAGTAGCCAAGCTATTATGTCCAAGTAACATTTGAATGGTTTTTAAATCCATTCCCTTTTCTAGCCAATGTGTCGCGATAGTATGTCGAATGGTATGAGGTGTAATGGTAGCTGCTAAACCGCTTGCCTTAAGATATTGGATAAAATGACGATCAATGGAGCGAGAGCTCAATCTTTTACCCCACTTATTTAAAAAAATAGCTTGAGAGTCTTCCTCCCTTCGATGAGAAGAGCTATCCTGATCTCGAAGAGGATGGTTTATATATGTATCTAGCCAATGAGCTGCGGTTTGAGTAATAGGAACCACCCTTTGTTTTTTACCTTTACCATGAACTTTGATTAATAAACCTTGTATATCCAAATCTTGTCTATTTAACCCAGTTAACTCACTCAAACGCAATCCACTACTATAAAATAACTCCATAATACATCGATCTCTATAGCCTAAGTAGGTCTTTGTATTAGGCTGTGCTAGTAATTGCTCTATTTGCTGATAACTTAAAGAAGTGGGGATCTTTTTTTCCAATTTTGGAGTAGAAAGTTCAGTTAGAGGATTTATTTCTAGTTTCTTGTGTTTTACTAAATAAGTAAAAAAAGAGCGCAAGCAAGATAACCTGCGATGAATCGTTTTTTTAGATAGTCGTTTTTCTGCTAAAAATGCTAGATAGCTGCGAATTGCTTTTTTCCCTACCTTTTGCACTAAAAAAGAAGAGGCATTTTTTTTTAAATCTACTTCTGGTATGAGCAAAATTCTATTTTGAAAAAAATATCCAAACTCTTGCATATCAATATTGTAGTTACGCAACGTATGCTGAGAGACCTGTTTTGCAGTGGATAGATAATGTAAAAAAAGCGCTCCTGCTTTGGAAAAACTTAATTCAGCCATAACTCTTGTTCTCCTTTTCTATCTATGCTAGAATACGGGGCAATTTTCTGAAATAGGCTAAAATCATGATTACACTACGAGATATTTCTAAAAAAATAGGCGCCCGAACTCTTTTTGAAGATGTAACAATCACTTTTAACTCAGGCTGCCGCTATGGACTGACCGGTCCAAATGGGGCTGGCAAGTCTACTTTGTTTAATATTATTTTAGGAATAGATGAGCCCTCTTCTGGATCTGTAACATTACCTAGAAAGGTGGGTTTTCTTAAACAAAATATTGCACAGTTCAGTGAGATGAAGGTAATTGATGTAGTAATCATGGGTAATAAGCGCCTTGCAGAGACTTTTCAAGAAAGAGACGCCCTCTATGAATTAGAAATAACAGATGCTATTGGAATTCGTCTGGGTGAATTAGAAGAGATCATTGCAGAAGAAGATGGGTATAGCGCAGAATCTGATGCAGAAGTATTTTTAAACGGTATCGGCATTCCTCCTGAATGGCATCATAAAAAAATGCATTCTCTTCCTTCTGATAGACAATTTCGAGTTTTGCTCTGCCAAGCATTATTTGGCAATCCAGAAGCTCTTTTATTAGACGAACCAACCAATCACCTCGATTTAGAATCCATCGGTTGGCTAGAGAGGTTTCTACACAATTACAATGGAGTGCTGATTGTTGTAAGTCACGATCGCCATTTTTTAAATGCTGTAACAACACAGATTGCTGATTTAGATTATGAAACCATCATTGTTTATCCTGGTAATTATAACGATATGTTAGTTGCAAAAACATCGCTCCGCGAAAAAACGGAATTAGAAAACAAATCAAAAGAGAAAAAGGCAGCTCAACTCAAAGAGTTCGTAGCACGCTTTAGCGCAGGAACACGTGCTAGTCAAGTACAATCTCGTCTGCGAGAAATCGAGAGATTAGAGCCTCAAGAGTTAAAAAAATCCAATATTCAACGCCCCTATATCCGTTTTTATCCCCCAGAAAAAGTCTCTGGACAAACGGTTTTCAAAGTAAAAGACATTTCCAAATCCTATGATGAGAATCTTGTCTTCAATCATCTCAACTTTGAAGTAAGTCGAGGAGATAAAATTGGATTGATTGGAAATAACGGTAAAGGGAAAACAACACTTATCAAGCTTTTAGCAGGAATACTACCTCTAGATAGTGGATTTATTGAAGTAGGGCATCAAGTCCAAATTGGTTATTTTCCTCAAAATCACTCTGAGGTAATCGATAAGAAAAGCAATATGACAGCTTTTGATTGGCTCAAAAATAGAAAAGAGGGAATCAACGATCAAGATATACGCAGCATCTTAGGAAAAATGCTTTTTTCCGGAGATGACGCTTTTAAATCAATCGCGCATCTATCAGGTGGAGAAACCGCTCGGTTAATCTTAGGTGGTATTATGCTGTGTAACTACAATGTTTTACTATTAGATGAACCAAATAACCATTTAGATTTAGAAGCGGTATCTGCTCTGTCTTGGGCACTAGAGGATTTCAAAGGCACCGTCATTGTCGCTAGCCATGATCGTGATCTATTAAACAATGCAACCAATAAAATCATCGCATTTGAAACTGCAAAACCCTATGTATTTGAAGGAAACCTAGAGGGATATCTTGCAGCTAGAGCAGCTAAATAGAGCTTTAAGTTATACAGAAACAGAATTTCTTCAGCTATCTGTAAAAATGCGTCATACTTGGGCAGCACGTACTTTGCGCTACTATCATCTTAAGGCTAAGGATACACTCTATCGCCGCATAGAAACTTGGCTAGAGCTGCCCTTACTTAATTTGCAAGATATCAAAGCGCTCTGTGATCGTTATCACTTTCACTTAGCGCAAATAGGTCAATCCTGGCAAGAACACAATCTGCTTGCAACTCATCAGAAATCAGATATCGATTCTGATACTCCTTTTTTACAAGCAGGTGTTTACCTAGATAACATTCGCTCTGCTTTTAATGTAGGTAGCATTATTCGAACAGTGGAAGCATTTCGCTTAGGCCCCATTTACTTCGCCAAGCAAACCCCCTATATCAATAACCCTAAAGTACAAAAAACCTCGATGTTTACCTTTGATAAGGTAACCTGTCATCAAAATAGACCCTTGGAGCAACTCCCTAAACCTTTAATTGCCTTAGAAACCGTTCCCAATGCTCCCTCACTATTTGACTTTATCTTTCCTAAAGAATTTACCCTCTTATTAGGAAATGAAGAATACGGGCTCTCCGACCAAGCATTATCTATGGCCGATCAAGCTGTGCAAATTCCTCTCTATGGTTTTAAGAAATCTCTCAATGTAGCTTCAGCTTTTGCAATTATAGCTGCTGTAATTAGCAATCAACTAAGATTTAGCTAAAATTAGTAGCACTATTCAACCATAAAAGCCTTATAGCAAGGATCAGCCTTTGTGGATAGCAGTGATTTCAATAAGTTCGAACGACAAAAAGCCAAAGTGATCTTATCATAGTGAATCTCATTCTTTTGTAAAGTTTTAAAAAGAGTTTTCAAATCTGCATTGCCTCTTCCTCTTCGGTTACGCGCTGTTAAAATATCAACAGACTCTGGATACTCTTGTTCTGAACGTGATGCTGCGACAATACGTGCAATATCATCATAACCTTCATGATTGCTTTCAAAATTTTGAAACTTTGATAACATATAATTTCTAATATACCCTTGAGCAGATGTTCCTGCTAAAGCTTTTATATTTGGTTCAAATACATTTTCTGCGGGAAGCACTCCAGATTTTGTAATAAATGCATATGGTAAGATTCGACCTCGAGCAAGAATATCTCTACATTAGGATCAGATAAGCTCCAGCTATGTGGACCAAGAGCTACTAGCTCTGTTTTTGCGGAACAGGAATGATAGAAGAATATGGAAAATATCCACCATGAGTCGATATGATTAGATGATTAGCCTTGCTTGTGGCTTCTGTAAATAATAGAAATTGTTGGCCTAGAAACCAAGCCTTAACATCTAATTCATTATAAATAAAAGGAGATGGAATCTGCCAGGTTCTCATTAGATTAGTAGTGTTAAAAAACACCTGAGTTTTGGGTTTTATACTCAATCAAATGAAGAGCATGGACAGCTCACTGATCCAGCTTGTAAATTTCCCTCTTCAGCTTTTGCTGATTGTAGCCCTGTTGATTTAGCAATCAACTACAATTGAGATATTAGACAACCTCAAAAGCTTCATAATAAGGCCTAAACTTTGCAGGTAGCAGTAATTTCGATATATTCGAACGACAAAATGATAAAGTGATCTTATCATAATGAATTTCATTCTTTTGTAAAGTCTTAAAAAGAGTTTTTAAATCTGAATAGCCCATTCCCCTTCGGTTACGCACCGTTAGAATATCAACAGACCCTGGATAATACTCTCGTTCTGAACGTGATGCCGCGACAATACGTGCAACATTATTGTAATTTTCATGGGTGTTTTCAAATTTTTGAAATTTTGCTAACATATAATTTCTAATATACCCTCGAGTATATGCTCCTGCTAAAGCTTTTATATTTGATTCCAATGTATTTTCTGCGGGAAGCGTTTCTGATCTTGTAATAAATGCATATGGTAAGACTCGATTTCGAGCAAGAATATCTACATTAGGATCAGATAAGTCCCAGCCATGGGGACCAAGAGCTACTATCTCCGTGTTTTGTGGAACAGGAATAATAGAAGAGTTTGGAAAATATCCACCATGCGCCGATATAATTAGATGATTAGCCTTGTCTGTGGCTTCTGTGAATAATAGAAACTGCTGACCTAGAAACCAGGCCTTAACATCTAATTTATTGAGGGGAAAAGGAGATGGAATCTGCCAGGTTCTTATTAGATTAGTAGTATTAAAAAACATTTCTTCGGAAATCAATGTTTTTCTACTGGAAGAGCTCAAGCCTTTCCCACCAGCCCTTGGCCACTTTTGTTTTCTAATTTTCTTAGAATAATTAATTTCTTGATTACAAGATTTTTGATTTGTTAATAAAATACTCATATATTTTGGCCTATAGTTAATTTTTTATATTTTATTATATAATAATATTATTAATTATATATAAAAATTAATTGATATTAATTTATAAGGATAATATAGAGAGTAAGTATGAATCTTTAAAAAGATGCATCTAATTAAAAATTAAATAGATAAATAAGGTTCTGATAATTAATTTATAAAGAATCAGAAATTAAGATATTAGATCTATATGAATGGTAAATTCACCAGTAGATTCCTTTTCAGGCTTCTAATAACTTGAGTTTTGGGCTTTTTATCCAATAAAACTACAATTTAAAGCACTGATAACAAATGATTTACCTAGAGGTTAAATGAAAAACCTAAATATTTCCCATCTAGACTTTTCTTATTTGTTCAAACTATTGCAAATTTGCAATTTAAGATCACACGATGAATACCTATCTATTTTAAAATCAAAGAGAAAAACCCAAATTAGCAGGATCTTCTGCAGGATAACGTACGGGCTTCTGGTAATAGGATTCAATGAAACTGAAATAGCGGGCCTAAAAACTCTGGATGGAGGCTTCTAGAGTTGCTTAACATTCTGAATACGAGATGATCCAATAAACAACGATAATCTGCAATCGCCAACAGCTAATTCTCAGGGATGTTTTTGCAATCTCTTAAGTCTAAAAGAGACATTGTATTACTAGATGTCATGCTTTGAATTCACTTTCATTTATCAATGATGTGTGGCGTACATAATTTTAGCCAAGGTCTTAATCGTTGGATTTTTTCTTTTTAATAACTGATACATTGTCGATCTTGGTACATCCGCTTCTCTAAGAAATTTCGACTTATTCAGTGCGTACAAATGATCTTCGATGATTTCCATTACACCTTCGGGATCATTTTCGATAAGGCACTGCATGATTGCAGAACCAATTAAATCGGGATTCAACAAATTAGCAATGGGATCCACTTCGGTTACATTTGCATCTTCTTTAATAGTGGCCTTGGCAGCCTCTTTAGTTTTCATAGTAGTCTTATGTCGTTTAATTCTTAATGGCTTTGAGGTAGATGGTCTTCGCTTTGGAGACGTCTTTATTTTGTCCATTTTTATTACCTCCTAACAGCAATAAAATCTTTTTTTCCGGAATGTAGGCATAGTAAATGCGTCTTCCGTCTTTCCAACGCAATTCCCATACCTTATCTTTTAATTCACTCTTTTCATAGTACGAAATCGACTTGTGGTCCCCAAAGTATCCATCGTATTTAATCATCGAGAGTCTTTTGTTGATTTGCACCTGTGACCGAGGTGACTCATTACTAACCCACTCGCCGTATTCTGATGTCTGTAAGATGCGATAGTTGTTTTCGACCATAACTTAATTGTACGTTATAACGAACAATTTTTACAAGTCTAACTATGAAAGAAAAAAATTGCTTCCCTCTCATGTAATGTCATTTCTATTATTTAGAACATCATTTAATTGATATTGCCACCTTTTTTAGACACTTAGAACATAAAATTTTCCACCTCCATTCGTATCGTCTCCGTGAGCAAAGACAGGCAACACTCATACAAATACCCAGATTTTTTTATAAGGAATAAAAAAACAATTTTAAAATTAACAATTATTGATATATAAAATCTGCAATTCAATTATCATTTTATTAATTATAAATTAATATATATTTTTTGAAAAATGAGGTCTCTTTTATAAAAACCCTTTATTAAATATTTTTTTTGACAAATAACCAAACAAGCGCGATACACTAAAAATAAACAAGGAGTGTGTTTTGAAGCTACCCCCTATTGCAGGATGGCCTACACAAACAAACTTTGTAGAGGAGAAAAAAACAAAGAGAAAGCCTATGCGCAAGCTTAAAGGAAAAAAAAGAAGAGAATTAAAATGATTAGAATCACTGGCTCCTTTCCTTCTTCTCCATTGCCCTTTCAAGATCCGATCAAAAAAACACAAAAACAGCTTTACGATAGTATTGGACAATTTAAAACCAAATTGCAGTCTCTAGATGCTGTTAAAGTAAAAGATCCTCAATTTCTAGAGGAATTTGCCTATGGAACAACACAGCTAAATTCCTTTGTTGAAAAAATAGAAGAAACATCTAGGGCGTTCTCAGAAGATTTAAAAGATGCAGCCTATATTATGCATAATATCTTATACCAATCCTTATATAGCCCAAATAACGCTTCTGAAACTACTTTATTAAAAGCAGCGACTGATTTTAAAATAGAAGAGGGAAAAGACTCTGATTTAAGCTTGATTTTACATAATTTCACAGAACACCCAAATCGCTTGGGAATGCTTATTCAAGAGCTTACCGTTATTATGGAAGATCTTGAGGATTAAAAAGGAATGACCTTCAAATCCTCTGCGACAATTGTTTTAGGAAAAATCACAGATGCTTCTAGGAAAAACTCATTTAGATCTTGATAGCGAGCAGAAAAATGGGTCAACACCAATGTATCTACGTGAGCTTCTAGAGCAGCTTTAGCTGCTTGTTTAGCGGTTAAATGGTGGTGTTTTTCAGCTAAATGTTTATGCGATTCTAAATAAGTACTTTCGCAGAGGAAGAGTTTAGCGTGATCAGCTATCTTTACAAGGGCAGGGCAAAATAGAGTATCAATAGCAATAGAGACCACATCTCCCTTGCGAACCCAGCTTACATCCTCTAATTTGATCTTTTTTCCTTGAATGATGAGTTCTTTTTTCTGTTTTAAAAGACGTACATTAGGACCAAAAATTCCAGCTTGTTGTAGTTTTTTTTGATCGAATTTAATTTGATCTTTTTCTATAACACGCCAAGCTAAGTTATCAACTCCATGTTCTAAAAAGCGCGCTTGAATCAAAAATTGTTCATCCTCATGGACAACCCCTTCTGCAAAAATAGGATGTTCAATGATCTCAATTTGTTGGTGATAGATCGACCCATAGCGCAATCTTTCAAAATAGGTTTGGCCGCTAGCTGGATAATAACAATGAACTGGATGTGTGACCTTATCTAGGTTTAAACGCATTAACATAGAGCCCAATCCTAAGCAGTGATCTCCATGGAAATGACTAATAAAAATACGTGTTACAGAAGTGGGAGCCACATTTGCAAAGATAAATTGCCTCTGAGTTCCTTCTCCTGGATCAAATAAAAAGCCTTCGGTTTTCCAAAGTAAAAGATAAGCGCCGTGATTGCGGGTGCGTGTGTGTTGCTGACTAGAGCAGCCTAAAATAACTAAGCAACGCTGGCTCATGTAAGTCCTTTTTTAAACCAAGAAAGACATCCTAAAAAAGCTCCAGTAAGACCTCCTACAACATGTGCGGTATTAGCAATCTGCAAAGTAGGCGTTAGGTTAAAAAATAGCCTAATCCCCCAAATAACCCCATCCAATACAACCATTGCCGTAACAAAGAAAAACAACAATAAAAGAGCGCTCTTCTGGACAGAATATCCTTCCCATGGAGCTTTTTTTTGTCGCACCCAAATAAACCCACCCATCCCTACTACTACTCCTGAAATCCCAATAAAGTAAGGACCACTCATGATATATTGCGCAGTATTGCTAGCTATAGCAATCAGAAGCACTAATACAAGTATTTTTTTCTTACCTATTTTCAAATCTAGTTGCTTACCAAATAGGAAAAGCCAGGCCATATTAAAAAGAATGTGTAAAAAATCACGGTGCAGGAAAATAGGCGTAACAAGACGCCAAATTTGCCCCTGTCTGATTTTTTCAAACATCGGAACTTGCGCTATTGCTTGCAGGCCCTCTTTTCGTATAGTGGGAACAAGCTGCAATACTCCTTTCCAAGAAGGAATCGCTTCTATTTTTTTAAACTCTAATTGGGCTTCTAAAGGCAATTCATCTACATTCTGAAAGGTCTTCATAGGATGAACTTGAACAAATTGGTTTAACTCCTCAAAGGCTTTTGGGTAATCAAACAGCAATTTTTGCATCAATGGTGTTAAAGAGACCTGAAGAGCTAACGCTCCTTCATTTTTCATAATTTGGCTTTCTTGAAAAGAATTCCATAAAAACAAAAAACAGCAGATAAAAATCAGAAGAGGAGTAATCCCTCTTAATTTTCGAGAGGTTTGTATCTGAATTACAGAAGGCTCTATTAATTCTTCTTTCTTAGGTTCTTCTTTTACTTGAAATAAAGAATCCTTGGGATTTTGATTAAATTGCAAAAACAATTCTGAAGCAGGGTTAAAATCTTCTTCTTTCTGGACCCATACACGATAAAAAGGTTTTTCTGCAGAGGGGTTATCTGGTTCATAAGAGCTTTGTATTCCTTTTTGTAATAAAAAAGAGTGAAAGCTAAGTGCTTTTTGCTCTGTGTCAAAAAGGCCTATTAGTCGCATATTTTTTTAATCTTGTTAATGATGTAAGAAGTAGATAATCCTGGAATTTTTTCTACAATGTGCATTCTACCTTTTTGCCTAACTACAGTTTCTCTTTCTATGCAGTTTTGCCCATATTCAGAACCATTGACATGCACATCTGGTCGAATTTTCAATAAAACCTGTATAGGGTCTACCTCATTAAAATAGGTGACATAATTAACCATTTCCAATGCAGCGATCAATAAAATCCTCTCTTTTAAAGGAATAATCGGACGTTTTACATCTTTATACCGTTGAATAGACACATCTGTATTTAAGGCCACAATCAATATATCAGCTTGCAAAGAAGCTTGAAAAATAATTTCTAAATGTCCCGCGTGTAAAAGATCAAAAGAGCCATTGAGCGTTGCAATTGTTTTTTTTTCTTCACGTAAACACTTTATTGTCTCTTGAAGATTTTCAGGTTCAATCACCTTTTTACAAACGCTCTTCTCAAAGCAAGAATTACTTGCTAAACGCGACATCAAACACCTCATCATAATGCGATACAAAATGCATCTGAATCCCTTTTTTGACATAAGCGGGAAGCTCATCGTAGTCCCGTTGATTTTCCGATGGGAAAATTAATACTTTAGCCCCGGAGCGCTTTGCAGCAATCAATTTTTCTTTAACCCCGCCGATTGGTAAAATCTTACCGGTGAGCGTTAATTCTCCTGTCATTCCTAAATCCTCTATAACAGGTTGATCTTTTAAAAGGGAAAGCAAAGACGTTACCATCGTAATTCCTGCCGAAGGCCCATCTTTTGGAGTAGCTCCTTCAGGGATGTGTAGATGCACCTGAGACTTTTCAAAAAAGCTACCGCCTGGAATATATCGATTCACCTGACTATGTAAGAAAGTCCAAGCAATTTGAGAAGATTCTTTCATTACATTTCCTACTTGTCCTGTTAATTTCATCTCCGTCTTTTCCGCACTAACTTTAGTTGCTTCAACATATAGGGTAGCGCCTCCCAAAGAGGTCCAGGCAAGTCCCATACACACACCTACAGGGGTTCTTTCATAATAACGATCTGTGGTAAAAATGGGCTTTCCTAGAAAATCTTTTACATTACTCTCGGAAATCGAAATCTTTTTACATTCTGTCTCTTTTTCTTGTGCATTAACAACAGAAACAGCCACTTTACGCATGATTTTCTTGATATAATTTTCTAAGCTGCGAACACCTGCTTCTCGAGCATACCCATTGATAATTTGAGCAACTCCATCCTTAGTAAAATTAATATCGGTTGTTTTTAATCCCATATTTTTGCGGTTACGGGGGATTAAATATTTTTGAGCAATTTGTATCTTTTCTTCTGAGATATAGCCTGATAAGCGCAAGATATCCATGCGATCTTTCAAAGGCTCTGGAATTGTATCTAAGATATTTGCTGTAACGATGAATAAAATATGGGATAAATCGCAACGAACATCCAGATAGTGATCCAGAAAATCTCTATTTTGCTCTGGGTCTAAAACCTCTAATAAAGCAGAAGCTGGGTCTCCATGGTAACTGGAGCTCATCTTATCAATTTCATCTAACATAATGACAGGGTTCATCGCTTGAGTGGATTTAAGCGCTTGAACAAGTTTTCCTGGCATAGACCCAATATAGGTACGGCGATGCCCTTTGATTTCTGCTTCATCACGCATGCCGCCTACAGAGAATCGATAAAAAGGTCTTTTTAAAGCCCTTGCAACGCTTTTTCCAATACTGGTTTTTCCCACTCCTGGAGGACCAACTAGACAAATAATACTCCCTTTTACTCCACCAGAGAGCTTACCTACGGCAATGAATTCTAAAATTCTTTCCTTAATATCATTGAGTCCATAGTGGTCTTTCTCAAGTATTTTTTTTGCAATTTTTAAATCTAGCTTTTCTTCGCTATAGATACCCCAAGGAATAATCGTTAACCAATCTAGATAATTGCGACATACCGCGTATTCGGCTGATTGGACTTCCAACACACCCAACTTTTCCATTTCATCTTCAATGACCTGCATGACATCAGGCGGAACTACTCTTTTTTTTAAGCGTCCCTCAAATTTTTCTATATCACAGGTTTTATCATCTTTCTCTAGACCTAGTTCTTTTTTGATGGTCTTTAGTTGCTGTCTGAGGAAAAATTCACGTTGAGCTTCTGAAATATTGGCTTCTATTTTCTGATTAATACTATTTTGCAATTTGCTTAAATCAATTTCCTTTTTTAATAAAAGCAATGCTTTATCGATTCTCCCCTGTAAATCAAAGGTTTCTAGCACTTCTTGCAGCTCTTCTCTACTAGCTGTTGTTAAAGCTACTGCAAAATCAGCTAATTTTCCTGGTTCGGTAAAGTCGGAATGCCCTAAGAAAATTTGGAGTTCTTCTTTAAATAAAGGGTTTAACTTCAAAAGTTCTTTAATCGTTGTAATAATACTAATCGAATAAGCTTTTAGCTCTTTGGAAAGCTGCTTTACTTCGTCATGATGGTAGGTTACCTGTGCTTTGAGATATTTAAGGGTTTTAAAAGGTTTACGTATAGAAATACGTTTTTCCATATTTAAAACTACTTGCGCCCCGCCTTGCTCCATAGGAATAATCCGCAAAACACGCGCTAATACACCTACTTGATACAAATCATCAAAGCCTACCTTATAAATATTTGCATTCTCATTACGGGTTAAAAATAAACCCATACATTTATGCTCTGACTTGGCAACTAGCTTGAGGATTTCGTAAAAAGCTCCTGGCTCAACTACAATAGGCGCAGCCATGCCTGGGAAAAAAGGACGTCGGCTAAGAGGAACTACAAACACTTCATGAGGAAAAGACTCAGCATTCTTATCTCTTGCTTTTTCATTTTTTACAGATTTCTGCATAGCTTCGACTAATGCTTCTTCCATTTTTTCTTCGTTTAAAATCTCGTCCTGCTCTTTTTGACTATCCAAAAAATGATCTCCTAACTGGGATTACATCGAATGCATCATTAATAAAAGGCCATCAATTTATCAGCTCTAGAAAATATGCGCAATAAAGCAAACTATTTATAGAGGGAAATATTGTTTAAAAGTGGTGCGATTTTTAATCATTTTTGTTAATCTAAATCAAATTCTCCATGAAAAAAAATGTATACTCTTATTTTAGACACTAGTTCCAAGATAGCATTAATTGCTGTTGCAGAAGCGGATACAATCTGTGCATGTCATTCCTATGTACATGAAAACCAACTTTCTAAGTCTTTTTTACCAAGCATTAAGGATCTCCTCACTTCCTATCCAAGAATAGATAAAATTGCCGTTGGTATAGGTCCGGGTTCTTACACAGGCACAAGAGTTGGCGTAACTATTGCTAGAACTTTGAGTTTTGGATTAAAGGTTGCTCTACAATCTTTTTATTCTCCGTTGGCCTATCTACCCCATCATTTGGGTCGTTTTAGCTTTTTATTACCTAATAAATCAGGTCGGTTTTTAGTGATTAAAGGAGTACAAAAGGAGAATTTTCTTGAGAGCGAAGAACCTGAACTTATAGAAAACCAGGAAATTTTTAAAAAAATCATAGACAGCGATTATATTATCTCTGATAGCTCCTTTGATCTTTCTATCCCTTGCTATTTGCCTACTGTTAATCCTCAGGTGCTCTTACCCTTGCTAAATAATCTTTCTTCAGGCGCAGAAAATCAAAAAATATTTTACTACCACACACCCCCCATATAGGACTTTAAGATTTTTAGATTTGAAAAATAAGCAGATTTTCCCTTAATATGATTAGATATCAAATCTTAAAATAAGTTTTTTGGTAAATCTTAAAAGAAAGTCCATTGGTCCTTATCCATTGGCTTAAACTTTAAGAACTTAAGATGATTTGGCTTATCATTAATTTGTAACTTAAGGAAAAATTGTTCATGCCCAGCGTTAAAGTCCGCCCCGGAGAACCTCTTGATAAAGCTTTGAGGGCTTTAAAAAAGAAAGTCGATAAAGAAGGCATTATGAAGTCGGCTAAAACACGTCTTTGTCATGATAAACCCTCTGTAAAAAGCCGAGCAAAATCAAAAGCTGCACAAAAATATAAAAAACCCAAAAGATTTTTAGGATTTTAGCACTTTGAAGACTCTTTTGCTAAATTATTGGCAGAAAACCAATTCTTTATGCTACACTAGCCTTTTACGAACTTAAAATACCCCATTTATTATGAGTAGTTCCGATTATTATAAAGAACTGGGTATATCTCGCGATGCCACCCAGGAAGAAGTTAAAGCAGCCTATCGCAAAAATGCTCTTCAGTATCATCCTGATAAAAACCAAGGGAATCCCGAAGCTACAGAAAAATTTAAAAAAATCTCTCAAGCTTACGAAATCCTAGGAGATGCAGAAAAAAGACGCAACTACGATCAATTTGGTACTCATGAACCAAGAGCAGCAGGATTTGGGTCTTCGGGTGCTGCTGGTGGTTTTTCTTCTATGGAAGAAGCCCTACGTACATTCATGCATGCATTTGGCGGTAGCGGTGGTAATGATTCTGTTTTCGATTCCTTTTTTGGAGGAGGATCTGAAGAAGCAGGGAATCAACAAGGCGCAAGTAAAAAAATAAACATTACACTTTCCTTTGAAGAAGCTGTAAAAGGGGTGGAAAAGGAAGCTAGCATTACAAATTATGTATGCTGCAACACATGTAATGGGCTAGGGGCTGCTTCAGCTAATGGGATTAAAAAATGTCCTGCTTGCCGAGGTTGCGGTCAAATTCACCAAACACGCGGCTTTTTTAGTATGTCAAGCGTGTGCCATCAATGTTATGGACAAGGAAAAACAATTACTGATCCATGCAAAGCATGTCATGGAGAAGGCAGAGTAAAGAAAAAGCAAATAGTCCCCATTAAAATACCAGCTGGTGTTGATACAGGAATGCGCCTTCGTATGTCTGGATACGGTGATGTGGGTGAGAGAGGCGGGCCTGCAGGAGACCTCTATATTTTCATTACAGTTAAGCCCCATGATGTTTTTCAAAGAGATGGAGACAATATAATCATTGAATTTCCCATCAGCTTTGTAGAAGCCTCATTAGGATGTAAAAAAGAGATTCCAACTCCAATAGGAGAAAACGCACGTATTTCTATATCCGATGGGACGCAAAGCGGAAAAATATTACGAGTCAAAGGAGGAGGTTTTCCTAATGTTCGAGGAAAATCTAGAGGTGATTTGCTTGTAAAATTACTCATCGAAACGCCTATACGCCTTACTAGCGATCAAAAAGATTTACTAAAAAAATTCCAAGAATTAGAAACAGAGCGTAATAACCCTCTTCAGGATAACTTTTCTGAAAAAGTTAAAGTTTTTTTTTCGGAATAATTAAAAGACTTGTAATCTTATTTCAAGGTTTGATAAGTTACTTTTTTAGATCTCTTCAAAGATGAAAAAGCTGTGTTTACAAGCTACGAATTTTCGAGTTACAAGTCTATTGCGTCAAACCCTTTAATCCATAAAAGCCTTAAAAAGGCATCTTATTATTTAGAGCATTATAACAATGCTCTGCAATCCCATAACAAAAAACAAGCACTGCTTTTACCTTTGCTAATTGCAGAAACTATTATTTCTTTAAAAATCCCTTTTAGCATAACACAATTAGCTCATCTATTTAACGATAAGCCCGATTCTTTATGGATTGACTATTTACATACACTAATCTACTTAACCAACCACCACAATAAGCAATCTTTAAATATCTCTAAATTATGCTTTTTACATCGGCTCATTAAATACAATTCCTCGGTTAAAGGCTCCTTAGGTATTCTACGTACCCAGCAAAACTGGATTGGCCCGGAGGGATGTGGTATAGAAAAAGCCTATTTCTTACCTCCAAGCCCAGAAGAGGTCCCTTCTTTAGTCAATAAGTGGATATCTTTCTTCAATACAAGTACGGCTTACCCTTTAATTCAATTAGCACTCGCTTATGGTCAATTTCTCGTTATCCATCCTTTTATGGATGGAAATGGTAGGATTGCTAGACTACTTATCCCGTGGTTCTTGCATCAACATAAATTACTCATTAAGCCTATTTTCTGCCCTAGTGATTATTTTTCTAAACATCGCAAAGAATATTGCAAAAGGCTATTTGATCTCTCTTCTGATCTAGCTTGGATTAAATGGATCAATTTCTTCCTAAAAGCCCTAACTTCTCAAGCTAAGAAACAAACTCAGTTAATGAATCAGTTAGCTCTGTTATATCAGCAATTAGCAAAGCAGCTTAATGGACAGATAAGTCATTCTGAAATCCATCAGCTTTTAGACTTTTGTTTTTGTCAGCCTATTTTTGAAAAGGCGCGTTTTCCCTTTGCCAGGGAAATACATATACTACAGAAATTGGGATTGCTCCAACAACACAAGGATAGCTTTCTATTCATCCCTGTGGTCTCTTATCTTAAAAAGATAACCTCGAAAAAATTTATCTCGAGGTTATCTTTTAAAAATTAGCCGTAGATATGACTTCCTAAGCCGTCTTCTCCACCTGTTGTACTTCTACCCAACATGGAAAAAGAAGGTTTTTTTCTTCTTCTAGATGTTGTTTTTTTTCTGGTAGTTCTTTTTTTAGTGCTCTTTGCAGCTTTTCTTCTAGTAGCCTTAGCTCTTTTTGGAGCTGCTTTTCTAGCAGTTTTTCTCTTAGCTTTAGCTCTTTTTGGAGCTGCTTTTCTAGCAGTTTTTCTTCTAGTAGCTTTAGCTCTTTTTGGAGCTGCTTTCCTAGTTGTTCTTTTTTTAGTTGCTCTTTTTTTAGTTGCCGTCTTTCTTGTGGCCATAAAAAAGATTCCTCCTGTTAATTGTAAGTCCTATAGCAGGCTCAATATACTAACCCCTATAATTTTCACATTCTCAGGAAGAAAGTTTTTATTCAATAAAAAATCTTAATTTTATTTAATAAATCGTAATTTTTTTATATTTTTATCATTTAAAAACACAAAAACCCCATGATTATTTATCAAAATTCATACAAAAGACTAACAGAAACTCGAACAAAAATAATTCATTGACACCTATCTTTAATTTAGTTTAAAAAAAATTTAATTACTTAATAATGAGTAGTATCGTTCACAAGGAGGATCGCTTGTCTTTAGATCATTTTGATGGAGAAAAGGTTCTTTTAACAGATCAAGAATGGAGAAAAAAGCTCTCTCCTGACCAATATGACATCCTTAGGCGAAAAGGAACAGAAAATGCGTTCCACAACAAGTACTATAACCTAAAAAAACACGGGATTTATTTTTGTGCAGGCTGCTCTCTTCCTCTTTTTAGTTCAGATACCAAATACGATTCAGGAACGGGATGGCCTAGTTTCTGGGCACCGATTATAGAAGAAAATGTCAGTACCCAAAAAGATACCAGTTTATTTAGCACAAGAACAGAGATCCTC
>JBAUFS010000032.1:0-13092 GCA_049679255.1 Candidatus Rhabdochlamydia sp. | reverse complement strand
AAAGAAATTGAGGATTTGCTTAACAATCGGCCTAGAAAAGTGTTACAATTTCGTACACCCATAGAGGTCTTCAATGAATGTAGATTGAAGTCTGCAGTTGTCGCACTTTAGAGTTGAAAAGGCGTTTTTAATAAAATAACAATAAAAGGAAAAGTTTATGACCATTACTATTTTTCAAAAAAACTGGGCGTTTACATCAGCAGAATCTGAGAAACCACAAATAAAAACAGGTGCTTTTGGCCCTTGTTATGTTGTAACTTTCACTAGCACAGGGTTTGCTGCAATGGCCCATATCGATGATACCACTCAAGTAGAGTCCATTAAAGCAATTTTTGATGAATTTCTTAAAAATTCTATTGCTGTTAAGGATATTAAAGTAGTTATTTTAGGTGGGTGGAAAAGCCATCCAGAATCTTTTAAGTGGGGAAATAAAATTATTACACAGATTAAAGATGATGGCTTTGAAAACATTAGCACTAAAAATATGTTTAAAAAGGATCAAGTAACAATTGCTCACCAAAATATTTCCATATCAAAAAGTCTTAGTCATCATTTAGGAGCCTTAGTTGATGCTAAGGAAGGGAAAACCTATCTGCTAAAGGTGTTTGACTCAGAGATTGAACAAGAACAATTTAAGCAAATGAAGTTATTTGCAAATAAGTATGGTAGAGATCTGATGGATGTAGAGATTCCAATAAGCCAAATTATTTAAATCTAGAGACTCTTGAAAAAGAGTCTTTAAGCTACTAGCTTCAGATTAAATATGTTGTCAAAAAATACATAAGTGGTGGTTTTTTTTACTTTTTACAGTATAATTACTTCTAAAAAAAAGTAACCTATATGAAAAAAACAGTTGTGGTTGGCATGTCCGGAGGAGTTGACTCCTCTGTTGCAGCCCTGTTGCTTAAAGCAAAGGGTTATAAAGTCATTGGGCTTTTCATGAAGAATTGGGAAGAAAAAGATGAAAAAGGCATTTGTCTCTCGGCTTCTGATTTTGAAGATGTCCAAAAGGTTTGTGCACAGATTGATATCCCTTGCTATACGGTAAATTTTGTCAAAGAGTACCAAGAGTCAGTCTTTTCTCATTTTCTTGCTGAATTAAAAAAAGGTTATACTCCCAATCCAGATATCCTCTGTAACCGCGAGATTAAATTTAAGGTTTTTCTTGATAAAGCAATGAGTCTTGGAGCTGATTACCTAGCAACCGGCCACTATTGCACTATTGAAAAAGAAAAGTCCTTTTATTTACACAAAGGTCAAGACCCTAATAAAGATCAGAGCTATTTTCTCTATACCCTTTCACAAAAGGTATTAGAAAAAGTCCTATTTCCGATTGGACATCTAACTAAACAAGAAGTGCGCTCAATCGCATTATCCCACAATCTCTTCACAGCAAAAAAAAAAGATAGCGTAGGGATCTGTTTTATTGGCAAACGCAACTTCAAAAATTTTCTTCTTCCTTATCTTGGTTATCAAAAAGGTGCATTTGAGAACACACAAGGACAAATCTTGGGGTACCATGATGGCCTTGCTTACTACACAATTGGCCAACGCAAAGGATTAAAAATTGGAGGAACTGGCGATGCTTGGTTTGTGGTAGCCAAAGATATAAAACGCAACGTCATCATTGTTGAGCAAGGCTTAGACCATCCTAGCCTTTATCAATCAGAGCTTATTGCAACGGATTTAAACTGGATCGCGGATCCTCCTCAAATGCCTTATCCTTGTTCTGCTAAAATCCGTTACCGACAAAAAGACCAAAGCTGTCTCATTGAAAAAATCTCCGAGACAAAAGCCTTTGTACGCTTCTTAGAACCCCAAAGAGCAATCACCCCTAGACAATCGATTGTATTCTATATTGGCAATCGTTGCCTAGGCGGTGGGATGATTGAGCCAGAAGCTATTTAAGCTTAGCAGGCAGTTATAGATTGATACTCTAGACGATAAAGATCCTCTTTAACAGCTTGGAAGATACTATCTTTTACTTGTTCTATCATTTCTTCTCTAAACAATGATTTTTCAAATTTATTTCTTTTATCCAAACATGTTGTAATATTCCCTTCAGAGATAATAGAAAACAATGTTGTTTTCTTATTTTCATCCATGTTGCTTAATTTCTCAGAAGTTATATTATTTTTAGAGCTATGATCGCGGAGTGTTTGTAAAACAAATAGCTGTCCTTGTCGTAATTGTATTTCCTTGTTTAAATAGCTAGCTTTCCTCTCAGAATGGAATTGTTGATAGACTTCCATTCCCTTATCCATTGTCTTTTTTAGATCTGGTAAAGAAGACAGCAACGTTTCCAATTGTTCATTTTTAAGCAAGGGAGCCATTTGTTCATGCAGCATTATCTGTGTAAAGACTCCTAATAAAACCTGAAAAGAGCGTATTTTATCACATCTTGTTTTCAATCTTGCAAACTCTGAATTTGAGAACTCCCCTAATTTACCCTCCTTTAATTTATCTTTTATATAGCCTTGTACTTTTGCTGCATGGTAAATATCTCCTCCTAAAACTTTTGCAATAAGTTCCTTATTTTTTACATGCTCTGTCTTAGGATATGTAGGACGACATCTTGTTATAAGTTGATTTCCTTTCTCAAAAAGACTCTGAGAAAATGTTAATTTTGGCAAACCAGAACTAACTATTCCGTTTAGAGAAGATAGGCCTTTATTGCCTGTATTCAAAGAAGTCAAATCTTTATTATTATTTACAGCACCGTGAACAATATCAATTATTGGTATCATAACAAACCTATATTATTAATTTACAATTTACTACTGTGTAAATAAACTATCATTTTAATTACAAAAATCAACCCAATTTTTAAATTAAATTAATTTAATTATGTTTTAAAAAACATAATATAATAAATAATCTGCATTTTAAATTACCTTTGTTTTCTGACTAATCGATTATAGATTTAAAAAAGAGATATTGTTATCGTTTCCCCTTACCGAAGATATAAGAGTTTTTTATGACTACATTTTTTCAAGATTTTATTTCACGTATAGACATTACTCCAGGGCATAAGTCTCTACTTTATAAAGTCTCTGCAGCAACAGTTTTAGCCGTAGGATCTCTATGTACCCCTTGGGAAACAACGAGAATTATTGGTTCAACAATACTAACTGGAATTGGGTATGGAGTCACTAATGAGCTGACCTCTTCTTGGGGCTGCCCTAAGCACTTTGACAAGAAACATATTTCTGACTCTTCTAACTTAAGAAATCAACCTATTCAAGGTCTGAACTCTAGCCTTAATGCAGTGGTTAGTGGGCTGTTTGACTATTGGCGTGTTTCTTCTGTTGCTGGTATTGTTTTAGCTATAGTGGCTAGAGCTTCCTTACCTGTTCTTAAGATAAAAGCTGCGCAAATTACTCCTTATTTAGTTATAGGATCTGCTGTAGTAACACTTATTGTACAAATTGGTAATCGCATCCTAAGAAAACATACGGGGAATACGGTAGCTTGTAACATTCAGCATGCACTAAGCTATGGTATCCTAGTAACCGGTGATATTCTTCTAATAACTGCTATTTTAACCACAAGAATTGGATTGTTTAGACTTATTAAATAAGCTGTGTTTTAATAACTAATTTATTTACAATCAAAACTAATTGATTATTAATTTTTTTTTGTATATGTCTCGAATAAACTAAGGACATATACATGATATGGGCTTGGATTCTTGCCTTACTAGTTAGCGGCTGCGCATATATTCCCGATTATGACCTAGCACAAAAATCAGATCCGATCTGTCTAGATGACACCCTTTTTTCTGTAGATAATACTTTATTCGAAGAGGGGGGCTGGCCTACTTGCAATTGGTGGGAGATGTTTGAAGATGAACAGCTCGGGCATCTCATTTTACAGGGTTTTGCCTGTAGTCCTACTCTGCAAAAAGCATTAGCCAGACTAGAACAATCCTGCGAACTGGCTCTGCAAAAACGTGCTAAATTGTTTCCTGAAATAGATCTGAACTACCAAGAGCAATGGCAGCACTTCAGTAAGAATGGCTTTATACGCGCTATTATTCCTAATGAAAAACAAGTCCCCCCTGGCGATAACCAAATTGATTTAACTGCTAACTTTTCTTGGGAAATTGATTTTTTTGGTAAGAACAAAAATCTATTTGCAGCTGCATTAGATCTTAGCTGCGCACAGGCTGCGGAAGCAGCTCAAGCTAAGATGCTCTTGAGCGTTGCGATTGCTCAAACCTATTTTACTATACAAACCCTCATAAAACAAAGAGAAATCTTAAGAGAGAGAGTTACTATCGCTCAAGAATTTGCTCTATTACAACTACAAAGAGAAACGGTTGGGTTGGATTTGATCTTTACTGTATGGGATGCAGAACAAAACCTGAAATTGCTGCAAGAAGATTTGACAACGATCGATAAAGATTTAATGATTGCCACACATGCTTTAAATGTACTCATTGGTGTAGGCCCGGATGAGCAACTATTAGAGGTGTGGCCTTCTGCAAATTTTCAGAGTGTATTTTCTCTGCCTTGTAATCTCGCAATTGATCTACTTGCTCGTCGCCCAGATGTAGTAGCTAGCGGATGGAGAATAGAAGCTGCAGCCAAACAAATCGGTGCGGCAAAAGCTGATTTTTATCCTCGAGTGAACTTAATGGCATTCGCAGGTCTTGAGAGTTTACACTTCAGCAACTTATTTAAAGGGAGCAGCAAAATGGGCGGATTGGAGCCTGCTATCTACTTACCTATTTTTACAGCAGGTAGACTTAAAGCTAGCTTAAGAGAAAAAGCGGCCGCTTTCAATGAAGCTGTCTATGATTACAATAATTTACTGTTACATGCAGCAGTGGAAGTAGCCAATCAGATTATTTCTCTAAAAGCAACAAAAGAGAATTTATGCAAACAAAAAAAAGTCGTAGAGCTAGCAAATAAACATTATCGGCTTTTTCAGTGGCGCAGTGAAATAGGCATCGATAATGAGCTAACTGTCCTACAACAAGAGGATAAATTTCTTGTTCAAGCTTATCAATTAGCTAGTTTACAACAAAGCCATCTACTAAGCGTTGTAAATTTATTGAAGGCTTTGGGTGGAGGATATAGAGAATATGAGTGAGCCTAAACAAATAACTGATAAATCAACGAATCGCAGACGTAACCGAACTCTTTTTTTGGTACTCATGATTGCTGCCCTTTTAGGTTGTATTTGGTTTATGTACTGGTATTTTCATGGGCGTTTTTATATTTACACCAATGATGCCTATGTAGGAGGGAATATCGTAGTAGTTACCCCTAGAATCTCAGGTACTGTAGTCTCTATCTCTGCTGATGACACCGATTATGTAGAACAGGGAAGAATTCTTGTTGAGCTAGATAGAACAGATGCATTAATCGCTTTAGAAAAAAACATAGCTAACTTAGGGCAAAGTGTACGCCAAGTAACAGCTCTTTTAGAAACAACTAAACAAATAAAAGCGCTAATTGGCGTAAAAAAAGCAATCTTTATTCAAGCGGCTCAAGATTATGAAAGAAGAGAGTACCTTGTAGATGCTCTAGCGGTTTCCTTAGAGGATTTTGAACACTCAATTGCTGCTGTAAATAGTTCTTTTGCTGATTTGATTTCTACAGAGCATTACTATCTTTCCCTTGTTGCTCAAGTAGCAAATACCTCTATTGAAGAGCACCCTCTTGTAGAAGAAGCCAAACAGCTGTTTAGGCAAGCTTTTTTAACACTGCAAAGATGCACTTTATTTTCTCCTGTAGAAGGTCTTGTAGCAAGGCGCAGCATTCAAGTAGGAGAACAAATCAATCCTGCTCAACCCTTAATGGCCATTGTTCCACTCAATCAAATTTGGGTAGATGCGAATTATAAAGAAACCCAATTAAGAAACGTACGCATTGGACAGCCAGCTAAAGTTCATTGTGATCTATATGGAAGAGATGTGGATTTCGAAGGAATAGTTGGTGGTATTGCAGGAGGAACAGGAAGTGTGTTTTCCCTATTGCCTCCTCAAAACGCTACAGGGAACTGGATAAAAATCGTACAGCGTTTGCCAGTTCGCGTCTATTTAAATCCTGAGCAGATTAAAAAAAATCCTTTGCGTTTAGGACTATCTATGGAAACAACAATTAACGTACATCAAGAAAACCTACCTGTAGTTCCTGCTAAAAAACCCGCTTTACCTATTTACTCTACAGACATTTTCTATGCTCAGCAAAAGGGGGTTGAAGAGCTTATTGCGGAAGTGATAGAACAAAATATTCCTCAGAGGGTTTTAGAAGATCTCTAATAGAATAGGAATAGATGGAACCATTAAGTAAACAGAAGCAGCTACTTGCTACTTTTACACTCTCTTTAGCCAGTTTAATGATGGTATTGGATTATTCTATTGCAAATGTAAGCTTAGCTTACATTGCTGGGGATCTTGCTATTAGTACAGATGAAGGAATTTATGTAATCACCTCTTTTGCTGTGGGAAACTCTATTGCTCTACCGATTACTAATTGGCTTGCCAAAAGACTTGGCAATGTTAAATTAATGATCTTATCCCTTTTACTATTTGTTCTATTTTCGGCAGGATGTGGCTTTGCACACAAGGTATTAGAGTTAATTATTTTCCGCTTTCTACAAGGTTTTGTAGCAGGCCCTTTGATTCCTCTTAGTCAAACATTGCTTTTAGGTATTCATCCTCCTCATAAGAAACAAATGGCCCTTGCTTTATGGGGAACGGTTGTCATTGTGGGCCCGATTATCGGACCTATTGTTGGAGGATGGATTACTTATAATTATTCATGGCCTTGGATTTTTTATATCAATATTCCGATTGGCCTTTTTAGTGCCTGCGTCATTTGGACGGTTTTACGTAAAAGAGAGAGCAGAATAGAAAAGCCAGTTTTAGACTGGATAGGTTTACTTTTACTAGCAATAGGTGTGATTTGTCTGCAAATTTTGATTGATAAAGGAGAAGAGTGGGATTGGTTTGGCTCACATCTTATGCGAGGATTAGCTATTTCAGCATCTCTTTCTTTCCTTCTACTTGGCATATGGAGCTTTTTTCATAAATCTCCTCTAATTGATCTTACACTATTTAAAATTCGTTCCTATACTACTTCGATTATAGCGCTGTTTCTTGCTTTTTCTAGCTATTTTGGATCTGTGGTTTTAATCCCTTTGTGGCTACAACAAAACATGGGCTATACAGCAGAATGGGCGGGTTTTGCTTTAGCTCCTGTTGGATTAGCTCCTGTTTTATTTTCTCGCTGGATTCCTAAGCTTTTAGAAAAATTCGGTACTCTTGTCTTATTTTCTATCTCTTTTTCTTTTTTTGCGTTCTCTTGTTTTTTTACCAGTAATTTTAGTACAGATATCTCTATTAATATGATTTATCTTACACGCTTTATTTTTGGTTTTGGGGTTTTATTTTTTACGGTTCCTTTATTTAGCCTCAGTTTACAAGATATCCCATCCGATAAATTAAACAGCTCTTCTGGTTTTTTTAACTTTGTACGCGCAATGGTAAGCGGTATTGGCACGTCTGTTTTTACTACTCTTTGGATTCGAAGAAGCGCCTATCATCACTCGATTCTAGTGGAGTCCATTACTCCTTTTTCACAAGAAACTCATCGATTTTTAACCGATCTTTCAAAGATCAGATTAGATGGGGCTCAAAAACTAGAATTTTTGAATGAGACCATTAATACACAAGCTGCAGTTCTTGGCTTAAATGACTGTTTTTTTCTAATGGGATGGATTTTTTTAAGCTTAATTCTCTTAGTATTTTTGGGAAGAAGAGACCAGTCCTCACCAATTGTAGTAAGGACTGGTCATGAATAACCTTATTTCTTAACTGGCTGACGGATCTTACTATTTTTTATGCCATAAGCAAAATAAATAATACACCCTATCACCATCCAAATAAACATTTGCCACCAGCTAACAGCTGGGAAAGCTAGCATCTGAATAATACAACATAAAGTACCTGCTAGAGGAATCCAAGGTACAAAAGGAGTTTTAAATGGACGGTGCAATAAAGGTTGCTTATAGCGCAGAATCAAAATACCAAAGCAAACAATAGCAAAGGCTAAAAGAGCTCCCATTGAAGTCAACTGACCTAAAATACCAACTGGGAAAATCCCTGCTAATACCATAGCAGCAAGAGTAACTACAATAGAGGTAAAAAACGGGGTGTGGAATCTCTTACTAATATGGCTAAAAGATTTAGGCAACAACCCATCATTTGCCATTGTATAAAAAATACGGGATTGCCCTAAGATCATAACTAGCACAACAGAAGTTAAACCTGCTAAAATAGCAAATTTAAGAACTAAACGTAGCCAAATAAATTTAGGACCTAAAGCATTTACAGCCACTGCAATCGGATCTGGCACATCTAGCATGGTGTGAGGTACGATACCAAGTAGAATAACTCCAATAATAACATAAGCAAAAGTGGATATGCCCAGCGATCCTAACATTCCTATTGGCAGATCTTTTTGTGGATTGCGCGCCTCCTGTGCTAGGGTAGACAGGGCATCAAAACCGATAAAAGCAAAAAAGACAACTCCGGCTCCACGCAAAATACCACTAAATCCATATGCTCCGAATTCCCCTGTATTTTCTGGAATGAACGGAATTAAATTGTCTAAATTGATAAAAGCAATCCCACAGCCAATAAATAGCAAGATCACTCCCATTTTAATAATTACCATTAAGCTATTGAAACCAGCCGCCGCTTTTATTCCGATGGAAACCAAAGTACCCATAACAGCAACAATGCACATGGCGGGAAGATTCATAACAGCACCTGTTGCTTCCCATCCTATTCCTATTTCATAACTCAAGGGAGAACTGGCTAAAAAAGAGGGTAATTGTATTCCAAAATCCTGCAGTAAACTCACAAAATATCCAGACCATCCCACAGAAACGGTTGCCGCAGAAAATAAATATTCCATGGTTAATCCCCAACCAATGATCCAAGCGGTTAATTCACCCATGGTAACATATGCATAAGTATAAGCACTTCCCGCAATGGGAATTAGAGAAGCAAACTCCGCATAGCAAAGAGCTGCAAAAATACAAATCATTGCTGCTAAAACAAAGGAAATAAGAATTCCAGGCCCTGCGTATTGAGCTGCTGCTTGTCCTGTTAATACAAAAATTCCAGCCCCTATAATGGCCCCTACCCCCATTGCTGTTAAATTAACCGGTCCCAAAGAGCGCGTAAGGCCACGACTGGATTGTGAGGCTTGACTTAGTAAATCTTTTAAAGATTTTTTGATAAATAACTGCTTAGACATAGAAAAGGATGCCCATTTTTATTTTTTAGTGGTTTGCAAGTTCAAGATACCCTAGCAAGGGTAAGATAAGTTTGTTTTTATGAATAGAAAAATAAAAATAGCTATCCTATAGAACGGATCTGTCCTTCCCAATTTCGAACAAAATCTAACAAAGCAGCTTTATCAGAACGGTCTAGTAACAATTGAAATGCTTCTTTGTGACTGCTTAAATGTGCTAGTTTTGCTAGAAGTTGAAGATGTGCTTTATCGCTTCCAGCAAATAAGAAAAATAGCGTGTGCACTGGTTTAGAATCTAAAGCTCCATATTCCAATGGTGTTTCAGGATACACAATAAACACCATATCAAATGATCCTTTCGCCATTGCTTCTCTTGTATGTGGAACAGCAAGACCATTTCCTAAAGCCGTTGGACTTAAGTCTTCGCGATCGATTAAGAGCTCTGCTAGTATCTCGGCATCTACATTGAGTTTGGGGGCTACGATTTTAGTTACAGCAGAAATGATCTCTTCTTTCTTATTCCCTTTAATATTAGATAAGATATTTCCTTGGTGAAGAGCACGGTATAAGCAAAACTGTACCATTCCCCCACTGACTGGATTCTCTATTTGTGCTTGCTGTTTTTGGTCGGTTAGAGGATAGATTTGTTGATCGCAAGAAGCGGTTTCTTGAAGCTGTTTTAAATCAAACTGTAACATCCAATTTTCAATTTCGATCAAACCAAATCGGTGTTCCCCATTAATACAATAAGAAGGAATTTTATTATGAAGCAATAGTCTATGAATAGCGGCTTCTGAAATATTGAACAACTTAGCAACATCTTTAATTGTAAGATCCATGGTTTTCCCTCTTAGTTTAACACCCGTTAAACATTTCGATTACTTCTTTAGCGCAATGGCATTTAAGCAACTTTTTGCGCCTTTCTTTATTTTTTATCGCCATTGTCAAATGAGACAAAATGCGCAAATATTCTGTTTGTCGATTATCTGGACCTCCAATCATAAAAATGAGTTGGACTGCCATACCGTCAAGAGCGTTCCATTCTAAGCCTTGCTGCACCTGAATTCCAATTGCGATAAAAAAATCCTTATAACTGTGCAATTTCGCATGAGGAACTGCAACCCCAAGACCAATTGCAGTAGGAACAATCTTTTCTCTGTCTAAAATCGCTTCATAAAATTGGTCGGCATTTTGAAGTTTTTTTTTCTCTTTTAGCAGACTAACTAAACGATCTAAGGCATCGTCACGATTGTCAGCTTGCATAAATAAAACAAGATCTTCATCCAAATAATCAGAAATTGCCAAGGTACTATCTCGTTTAAAAAGCTTTCTTAAATCACTAAATCCTAATGAGATTTGATGATTAATGCGTGCCAGTATGGCCAAATCCACCCTCTCCTCTTTTAGTTATGGCTAAATCGCTTTTTCTAGTGAATACAGCTTGCATAACAGGTGCAAAAACCATTTGTGCAATACGCATACCAGGAGTAATCATAAAGTCTGATTTGCCATGATTTATTAGAATAATCTTAATTTCTCCTCGATAATCAGAGTCAATTGTACCAGGAGAATTTAGTACTGTAATTTGCTGTTTTAATGCAAGACCGCTTCGAGGGCGAATTTGCACTTCATAACCATTTGGAATTTCTAAATAAATCCCTGTAGGGATAAGAATAGAGGCTCCAGGATTCAATACCATTTCTTCTATTATATACGCTTTTACATCTGCTCCTGCTGCTTGCTGAGAAGCGTACTCTGGAATACACTTTTCTTCTTCTAAATCAATTCCTACTTCCAATCGCTCAGACATGTATTTTCCTTTAAATTTAACGTTTTAACTCTTGCCCTGCAATAGCACTTAGTTCTAACAGATCTTGTAGTTTTTGAGGGATTTTTTTTAAAGGCTTTTCTAACAAAGGAGATTTTGGTTTTTTTTGATGTGTTAAAAACGTTAAGAGATCGCTTAAAGTTTGTTTTAGCTGATGGCGGGACACAATACAATCAATCATTCCTTTCTCTAAAAGAAACTCTGAGCATTGTGCATTTGGAGGAAGTTTTTTTCTCATGGTTTGTTCTACTACTCGAGGACCTGTAAAACCAATCAAAGCATCTGGTTCTGCAATAATAACATCTCCCAAAGAAGCAAAGGAAGCTGTAACGCCGCCTAATGTAGGATTTGTCATTACAGAAATAAAAGGCAGCCCCTCTTCGTGCAGCTTTGCTAAAGCAGCAGATGTTTTTGCCATTTGCATCAAAGAAAGCGCTGATTCTTGCATTCTAGCTCCTCCAGAAGCAGAAACAATGATTACTGGCAGTTCATGGTTTAAGGCATATTCAATCAATAATGTAAGCCTCTCTCCCACTACTGATCCCATGGATCCTACCATAAACGTAAAATCAAGCACCCCTAAAGCAACTTGTGTTTCGCATATTGTAGCTTTCCCTACAATTACCGCTTCATCACGACAGGAGGTCTTAGTTGCCTTCAAAAGTCTGTTTACATAAGATTCTGTATCTATGAAATCCAGAGGGTCCATTGGCTTAAAGCTTGTAAAAAGCTCTTCAAAACTATCCTGATCCGATAAAAGTTTAACCCTTTGAGAACCCGATAAACGATAATGGTAATTGCACTTCGGACAACAAGAGAGATTCTCTTGTAGTTCATTTGCATGGATGATTTCATGACAGCGCGTGCATTTAATCCACCCGCTATAACCATCTTTTTTAATCGTTTGAACTTTAATCTTTGGTTTATTCTTTGAAAAAAGACCCATAAATAAAACCATTTAATTTGTAAATAGAAAGTAATTATATATTTAAAGCTATTCTTTAAGCAACAACCAAAATTAAAAACCTTCTATTTAAATTTATTTTTTTGCAGAAAGAAACCGCTCCTCTACATTTTCCCAATTGACAATTTTCCAAATATTTTTTACATATTCAGCTCTAACATTCTTATAATCTATATAATAAGCATGTTCCCAAACATCAATTCCTAGCAAAGGCACTAGCTTCTTTATACAGAGAGGGTCTTGGTTAGCACACGTAGTAATCATTATTTTTTTTTCTACCCGATTATAGCCCAGCCAGCCCCAGCCAGAGCCTTGGATGGCAACAGTTATAGAACTAAGTTGTTCTATTAAATGCTCTAATGAACCAAATTGTTCTATAATAGCCTCTAAAAGCTCCCCTTTGGGCTTTCCTCCCCCTTTACCTACAGGAGCTAAATTGGTCCAAAAAATACTATGATTGAGATGACCACCACCATTAAATTTGATAGCTTGCTGCAATTCAATCATCGTGGATAAATCCTTCTTTTTTTCCGCTTCTGCATATTTTTCTAAAGCAGCATTTAAATTGGTTACATATCCAGCATGGTGCTTAGAATAATGTAATTTCATAATCTCTGCAGAAATGACCGGTTCTAGAGCCGAGAAATCATAAGGAAGATCAGGTAGTGTGTAAGATGCAGACATGAAAATAAACTCCGCTATTTTTTATGATAAATGATGTGATTCTGAATATAAACCGCTTACTAATATTTTGCAAAAGTCTACGGATAAAACACACAAAGTTTTTATAAGTCATAACGTCCCAGCAAAGCTGGGAGCTTGACGATTGTGAGCAGCCTAAAAAGGCTGCCAGATGTATCCAAGCTCTTATTTTCCTCAGTCAAGAGACTTGACGGTAGTTAGCGCCTCGAAGGCGCCATTGTTTTGTATTTATGAGCGCCCCAAAGGCGCCGCTATTAGAATGATCCTTGTTCTTCTTGCCATTCAATGCCATCAAGCTGCTCTTGCTGCTTGATATAGGCCTT
>JBAUFS010000031.1:0-5897 GCA_049679255.1 Candidatus Rhabdochlamydia sp. | reverse complement strand
ATCCCATAACAACCAAACCCATAGAGAAAAGTCTTTTTGAAGTTATCCAGAAAAATATCCAAGAGCGCTCTTATCTAGATGCAAATGTAGCGATCACCTCTGATAGAGAACTTATGCTAAAAAACATTCTGGATATAACTAAGTCTATAGAGATGTTATTGCTCATACCAAGTCTTGCCTTTCCTATTTTAAACTGGGTATCGCTTGCTGCTTTGGTAACAGAAACAGCTCTTAATCTTTACATCGCAAAAAATGGAGATACGGTAAAAGAACGCCGTCAAGCCGTCATAGATGCAGGGATTAGCTCGCTAGAATTTCTTTTAATCGGAGCTTTTTTGCATTTCCGCTCTTTGAAGTTCTCTAAAAATCAGAATCTCTCTGAGATCGCTAGACAAGATCGAGGAAGACCGTACCCCATTGCTAGTGGAAGTGGTGTATTTTCTTTTTTAAAAAAAGCCCCTGTGTCTGAGGAACTATTTTTTGGGACTACAAAATCTATGCAAGTTTGGCAGATTACAACTCCCGATCGTCTACTTAGTCATTTTGATGTTAAAGCGTGGTTTCTCGATGAACAATTTCTTTTATTCACTGGAAAAACAAACAAAGCCAAGCATTTAATTATCTCTTCCCATGGAGGGTATTTTCCTGGAAGTGGTATCGTCAAAGTTCCAGAAAACACAGAACTTGTGGTTTTAGGCCCACACGGTTGGCAAATACTTGATCCTAAAACATCAAAGCTAGCTAGAAGATTGGTTCTACCCTATGGAGTTATTAATGAAAGCCAAGCTTTTCCTACACAAACCGCATTTCACCCCTCTCTATTTTCTCTCTCTTCAAACACACATATACATCCCCAGCCAACTAATATAAAAATATTAGCAGGAACGGATGTTCCCGGACATATTAAAAACTACTCCTTAAGTAAATATCAAAAATTTGGATTTGGCGAAGAGAGTTATTTAGATATTGTACAAATTGTCAATCGCTCGAGAAATACCCTTCCCCTCATTCATGAAGTAGGTCTTAAGCCTGTTGATGTGCTAACCATTCGCAATCGCGGAGGAATATTTTCACCAAATTTGAAAGATGTATTCACCTCCTTGCAAAATTACGGAATTCACTATGACAGAATTACTTTAGATTTTTGTCGCTCAAATGCATTTTTATCCATGATTCATCTTGCGCCAAGCTATATACCAGCTACGCTTTAGATGAGGATTAGATTCATTAATATCTATAAAAAATGTGTAATATAAAAAAGAGGTTTCCATGGACATCCATGAATCAACTACAGAGACTAAATTAAACCAAAGCCCCCTTAGACTACTTGCAAAAGAAGAGCTAAAAAAAGCGCTTAACCAACATAATCCCTCCCTTCTGTTAGACCCTGATAAAATATACATAAACATAGCTCGTGGTGCGACAATCTCCTCAGAAACATTACTAGATGCTCTACTTAAAAAAAGCATAGGTGAAAGCTCTCTCTTAAATGATCCGCTGGCCGGATTATATTCCCATCCAGAAAGCGTTACCATAGAAGATCAAATCCAAGAATTAAAAGTTAAAGATATAAAAAGAATCATCGATCACTTAAGTTCCACACTTGTTGACGCTTATTATCAGAAAATGGGTATCTCTTGGAAATCAAGGATCTCTATTCCCCAAGAGCTGCAAGTAAGCCTTCTAAGTGAATTTTTAAAAGATCTTGTAGAGAAGTCCTATCTAATAGAGAAAGCATATCAAGTAGATAGCATGTATCCTAGTTTAAAACAAACCGTAGTTTCTTATCTTAGTCAAAAATTAAAATATTTATACAACAAAAATATCAATCCTAGTGCAGTGAGAGTTCTTCTTTTTAAAAAAGGAGAGGAAAATAGCCACCCACCTTTTTTAGATTTCGATTTAATCAATTTTGCTCTAGGTTATCTCTCCTCATGGTTTTTCTCAGAAAGTACCAGTATACGGGTTAATATTGATCCAAATCCTAAGAACGTAGCATTAACCGATATTCTTCGAAAAAGCGATCTCCTTGCCATAAAATCTAAACACCAAGTAAAGCTAGATTGCTTTTGGAAAAATAACTCTAATAATTATAGAATATTAGCTAAATTTTCCTATCTTAGAACTCTTTTTGAGCAGCAAAATAGCACATTCGAACTTCCTAATAAAGATCTTGAACTAGCGCTCCAAGCTATGGGCTTTGATCAAGAAAAGATAAGAACACTGATAAAAATAGATGAGATAGATCTCCAAGAAATCCCCTTGGATGTTTTAGAAATCTCATCAAACCCAAACCATGTTGAGGTATCTTCTTTTATCTTCAATAATCAACCATCTTCTGATATTTTACAAATTCGCGATCTAGAGACTAATCGCCTCTTGTTATATATACCTGGATATACTCCTTCTTTTATCCAAGCTAAGAATGAACATCTCTTGATTCATTGGATTTTTCATGAAATAGAATCCCCAGATAATTTAGCCAAAATTGCTTCTCATTTTTCCCATTCCAGTAGAATGATCGACACAATCAAGCTAGATGCTTTTCTCTATCAAGACTATATCAAGCCAGAAGAGAATATAGTGCCAATGATTGTTCAAAGAGATATTTTTTCTTTTATTGCAGAAAGACAAAAAGAGCGAAACATTGCGGATTTGTATGCAACTGGGACCTCGACTCCTTTTTACTCTATGTCTTTTCCTAATTACCAATCTGCAGACTCTGCTTTTTTTACAACAATTGCAGCCGCTATTGAATACAGCCCCTCTCTTCTACCCCATCCTCATACTATATTTAGTAATTTGCATGAGCTTTTTCCCAACCCTCATACAACAGCCGCAGATTTGATAAAAAAAGGCATTAAAGAAAAATTAAACTTAGATATTGATCCCAATCAGACGTTTATCCGCTTCTCTTTGCACGAAGTAAAATCTGTTTATTATGACCCAACTCTTTCTCCTGTATTTAGAGGACAGAGAGCCAGTACAACTATCCAATCCTTGACAGAAGCTACTTTAAGCAACTACCGAGCAGGCTATTCTCCTTTTGGGTTTACGACAATCATTTATCAAGATCTATCTGGAAAAGCAGAGTATACATCGCGTGATCAGCTACTCAACATCTCCCCTAAGGATGTAGAAGAGGTTGTCCAGAAAGCAGATTTACAGACGCTACATACAAATAAACTTAACTCTTTTTGGAATGCTCATGCAGATCGAGTGAAATACTTCTATCAGTATAGATTCCTGCAACAAGCTTTGGAAGAATATCAGAATAAAACTTTATCGGAAGAGGGTTTTAAGATGGTTGCAGAAGTGGCTTTTTATTCTTTAGCTCTAGAACAGGAAGAATCGCCTGAATTTATCAATCCTCATATCCGCGTCGAAATAGTAAGTATTGCTGACTATCTATCAACCGATATGTTCCTCTTTTGCGATACAAGTAAACAATCAGTGATTTTATACATAGCAGGAAACAGCCCAGCTTTTTTTTGCTTTGCAAGTTATGAAGAATGTATCCGTTTTTTCGAAAAAAAGGCTAAAAAGGAGGTTAAATGGCGGGAGTTACTAGCCTCTCATTTCTCTATGGATGTTCAAGAACTTATACTTGAGAGTCTAAAACTAGGTCCTTACATAAGACTGCCTAAAGAACTTGGGTTTCGAGTAGAACCTGTTGACTGTCCTTCAGGAGGTACTTACGTAAAACATCCCATAATAACCAAACCCCTAGAGAAAAGCTTTTTTGAAATCCTCCAAAAAAATATCCAAGAGCGCTCCTATCTAGATGCAAATGTAGCGATCACTTCTGATAGAGAACTTAGGCTAAAAAACATTCTGGATATAACCAAGGCTATAGAGATGGTATTACTCATACCAAGTCTTGCCTTTCCTATTTTAAACTGGGTATCGCTCGCTGCTTTAGCAACAGAAACAGCTCTCAATCTTTACATCACAAAAAATGGGGATACGGTAAAAGAACGCCATCAAGCCATCATAGATGCAGGGATTAGCTCGCTAGAATTTCTTTTAATCGGAGCATTTTTGAATTTTCGCTCTTTGAAGTTCTCTAAAAATCAGAGCCTTTCTGAAACTCTACAAGAGCAAGCAAGTTCACGATCGCTAGCTAGTGGTAGTGGTGCATTTTCTCTTTCAAGAAAAGCTCCTGTGTCTGAAGAGGTGTTTTTTGAGACTTCAAAATCTATGCAAGTTTGGCAGATTGCAGCTCCTGATGACCTATTTAGCCATTTTGATGCTAAAGCGTGGTTTCTCGATGAACAATTCCTTTTATTCACTGGAAAAACAAATAAAGCCAAGCATTTAATCATATCTTCTCATGGAGGGTATTTTCCCGGAAGTACTATCGTCAAAGTTCCAGAAAACACAGAACTTGCGGTTTTAGGTCCTCATGGTTGGGAGATATTTGATCCTAAAACATCAAAGCTAGCTAAAAGATTAGTTCTACCCTATGGGATTATTAATGAAAGCGAAGCTCTTCCTACACAAACCGCATTTCATCCCGCTCTATTTTCTCGCTCTTCAAATACGCATATACATCCCCAGATAACTAATATAAAAATACTGGCAGGGACGGATGTTCCCGGTCATATTAAAAATTACTCCCTAACTAAATATCAAAAATTTGGAATTGGAGAAGAAAGCTATTTAGATATTATACAAATTGTCAATCGCTCGAGGAATACCTTTCCTTTCATTAGTGAAGCAGGTTTTAAACCTGTTGATGTGCTAACCATTCGCAATCGTGGAGGAATGCTCTCTCCTAATTTGAAAGATGTATTTACCTCTTTGAAAAACCATGGAATTCACTATGACAGAATTACTTTAGATTTTTGTCGTTCAAATGCATTTTTATCCATGATTCATCTTGCACCAGCCTATACACCAGCTACTTTTTAGAATAAAATTAGATCAAATATTTCCATTTAAAAAATAAGAAACAAATGAAAAAAGAGGTTTCCATGGATATCCATGAATCAACTACAGAAACTAAGTTAAGCCAAATCCCCCCTAGTTTTAGACTATTTGCAAAAGAAGAACTAAAAAAAGTCCTTTATCAATACAATCCCTTCCTTACACTAGATCCTGATAAAATATATGTAAACATAGCTTATGATACAGAAATTGCTTCAGAAAATCTCATAGACTCTTTACTTAAAAAAAGTATAGGAGAGAAATCTCTCTTCAGTAGTAATCTAGCTAGGCTATATTCTCATCCAGAAAAGGTTACTATAGAAGATCAAATCCAAGAATTAAAAGTTAAAGATATAGAAAATGTCATTGACGACTTAAGCGCTAATCTTGTTAATGCTTATTTCAAGAAAGTGAATAATCTTTGGCAAGCAGAAGATCTTTCTATTCCCCAAGAGCTCCAAGTTCATCCTGTAAGCAATTTCTTAAAAATTCTTATGGAAAACTCCTCTCTAGCAGAAAGAGCCTATCGAGTAAATACCATGTATCCTAACTTAAAACAAATCGTAGTTGCTTATTTTAGTAAAAAACTAAAGGTTTTGTACAACAAGAATATTGACCCTAATACAGTAAGTGTTCTTCTTTTTAAAGAAGGAGAAGAAAATAGTCATCCACCTTTTTTAAGCTTTGATTTAATCAATTTCACCTTGAGTTACTATTCATCAGAATGGCTTTTATCTCATCTATTAAACAGCACTGTTATACAAGTTAAAATGAGTCAAAATATTCAGGATGTAGTATTAAATGAAACTCTTCAAGCAAAAGACCTTCTTGCCATAAAATTTACTTACCAGACAAAGTTAGAGCGTTTTTGGCAAAACAACTCCAATAACTATCAAATATTAGCTAAATTTTCCTATCTTAGAGCTCTTTTGGAGCAGCAAAGTAGCGTATTTGAGCTCTCTGATAAA
>JBAUFS010000030.1:0-2224 GCA_049679255.1 Candidatus Rhabdochlamydia sp. | reverse complement strand
TGCGATAACACCTAAATGATCTAATCGTTCTACTTGTGTATGTACGCTCATGATAACCCTCATCATACAAAATTAATAGGGGTTATAATAAATCAAAATTACATTTCAGCAAACTGCTCAATCTGGGCTAGAAGTAAGCCCTGTCCAAATAGAGTAAAAGAAAAAATAGAAAATAGCGTAGTTGCATTTGTTGCATTTGCTATAGAAAAATCTGCGTATGGACAGCTACAGCTACGAGTTTCCAATGAAAATGCTAGATACATTACGCCAAATTGACACTGTCAACTCTATCTAGGATAAGTAAATTAATGCGTTATTTGAACTCATTGATCTTAATAGATCAATTTTTTAGAGAAACAACTCGAGCAAATGTAAAGAATCACTTAATTCTCATTCTAAATTAGAGTTTTTTTTGGCAGAGGTCTGAAGCAATTTTTTCATAGTCTTTTTTATGATAGGAGCTTAATAAGCTAACTTCTGCACCATACTCTAATAATACTTTAATCATTTCCAATAAAGAATATTTTACAGCGTTGTCTAACATAGTCTCGCCAGCATTTACTCTTTTAAACTTTTGGTTTGGGTCTATTAATTTTTTATCTAAGAACAGTTTTAAGAGCTTTATGTTAGCGGAATAATTGCTTAAAGTATAAATTAAATCATGGTGAGGAGGGTTAGCAAAATCAGAATCTTTAAAATCCCACTTCTCTAATAAATAGGAAGCAACATTGTCTTGAGAACAAGATACTGCATGATATATTGCGCTAATAGCATCCTCTTTATTTTTTATTCTAGATGATAGGTTGTCAATGTTTCCTGCTTCCACATCTTCTTTTAATGTAGTATCTCTTAATTTATAAAATTGATATTCCTTAGTAGATACTAGCCTTGGAGTATGAAATTCAGGCTGAAATAAAGTATTAAGAACATACTCTAATTCAGAGTTAGATTTTGTCTCTTTATTAAAGATAAATTCCTTAAATTTAAGATCCTCTGTCTTCCGAATAAATTCTATAAGATAAAGAGAAAGAGCGGTTTTCATATCATTAACAGAAAAAATAGGCGCCATTGATAGACCATTGCTATGTTCCTCTATGATTTTTCTTGTGGCTTCTTTGTCAGCAATAGGAAATATATCTGTAAATATTTTTTTACTTCTTGCATAACTAAAGGGTATTTGAGTATCTAAATGGTCAGTCAATGTAAAAAATCCGTATTGACATATAGGGTTGCTTTCGTGGATAAGAAAGCTATTTGCCCCAAAGTCGACCGTAGTGTGTTTAGTGTTTAGGGGTGGTTTTTTTTCATTATAACATCCAGAAAATTCTACTCCCCAGAAGACAAAATCATGGTTGCTAATTTTTTTTTTATCTTGTTGAAAAGTATGTTTTTTATTTGAAAAACCCTTATTTTCAAGCATTTTGTTTGATGAAATAATTAATGTTTTATTTTTATTTTCTAAATTAAAATTAGATTGATGACGAAAAGCCCAATCGGTGCTAGAGATAACAGCTTTTAAATGTAATTCATCACTACTGAGATTAGAAATACGGTTTTTTATCCTATTCAGATTTTGTGTTGATATTTTTTCAAGGTGTCTTAAAGAGGAAAAAGAATAAAGGTTTTTAGGTTGTATATTCAAGCCATTAGTAAAATACTCACCATTAGCAAACATGTATCCGTAAGACTGCGCTGCAATGGTTTTTCTAAGAAATTTTTTTATTTTGTTAGAAGCCGCCTCAACTTTGTTAGTTTTTATTGTAGAATCTAAGCAGTTATTTTTAATAGATAGTTCTTTAGAGTTATGAATATCTATATTAAATTTTATGCATTTAGTTTGGTGAGGGATTAAATTCAATGCATGTGACATAAAGATCCATTATTAGTTAAATAATATGAAAATTATATCGTATATATTATTAATTTGCTAGTTTAAAATTAATTTTTTAAATTCAAACATTTAATTTAATTATTCACTCACCTTACGCAAGAACGTAGAAAACCCTTGATAAAACCGCACTAATAAAAGTAAAATGCTCTGTTCTAAATTTTAAAGGCAGACCATGGACAAAAACCTTCTTGATATATATATATATAGACTACTTAATTGCTCAAAATCAGCATGCAACAGCAACTGGTCTTTCGGATCTTTTAGAGGGGCAAATTAGTCATGATAAAATCACTTAAGTTTTTGAATAGCAAAAAACTTTCTTCTAAAAATCTA
>JBAUFS010000029.1:0-24726 GCA_049679255.1 Candidatus Rhabdochlamydia sp. | reverse complement strand
TTGAAATCGTACTTCTGGATATTTCCTAATGGTTTTCTTGGTCGTCCCTTCATCTTTCAATCTCCGAAAAATGAAAAGATTACACTATCAATTAAAATATTACATTATTTTTCACAAATGGTATTATTTTCTATTTGAATGACTGTTTGCTCCTTCCAGCGCGACTGAAAAGCTCCAGCTGATACCGTAATCTCCCAACCGTGATAAGGATCTCTAAGTCTTACTTGTTGCGCATCTTCTGATACTTCATCAACTATAATGGAATGACACCCTGCTTGAGGATCAATGATGGAAACTATAGCAGACCTATAACTTGAAAGCTGTGCTCTAAAAGCTTCTAGAGAATTTGATTTAAGTAGAGTAACTACTGGCTTAAATCCCGCGCTTTGAATATCTTGCTTTATGTCTTCATCATCTCCAAGGTTGCGCTCTTGCAATGCGTAAAAGTCGGGGCTTCCTCCCTGATCTTTGATAAGCATAGCCGCAGTTGCTGCTGTACACCCTCTTGTAGCTTGTTGTTGGATAATAGCTTTATTATTTTGAGTAAAATCTATATACACCTCTTCTTCTTCTCCATAGACATTAGTGTGTTTTCCAAGTGACTCCTGTTGGAGTACAGCATGGTATTGAAGAATTTCTTTATCTTTAAAAATACTGCACGTTCCATGTGCAGATGTAAAAACAAACTTTCCTTGAGCATCTCTAGTTCCTTCTATTGTATCTAATAGACCTATAGGCGGATATCTTCTAGGAGGTAGGCTGTTAGTTACCTGATCATTCTCCTGTACTGGAAAAATTTTTGATGATTCTACTAGATTCGAAATACCTGTAAGCGTGGTCATAATTATCCATGTTTTTATATGTGGGTTCATAAAAAATCTTCTTCTTAAGAAGGCAAGATAACCTTCATGATCCTTATATCTTAAAGATCTGTAATTTAAGTAAACTGAAATGCACTTCCTTTAAATCGCTCCAAGCTTTTAAGGCTCGCGCCAATGATCTTTTTGGGAATGAACACAAGAAGCCTTATTTTCTATTTGAATAATCGTTTGCTCCTTCCAACGCGATTGAAAAGCTCCAGCTGATACCGTAATCTCCCAACCGTGATAAGGATCTCTAAGTCTTACTTGGCTTAAATTTTTCGATACTTCATCAACTATCATAGAATGCCCACCTGCTTGAGGATCCCAAATGGAAACTATCGCAGACCCGTATTCTAAAAGCTGCGCTCTAAGCTTATCTAGAGAATTTGATACAAGGGGAGTAACTATTGGCTTAAATCCTGCATTTTGAATATCTCGCTGTATATCTTCGTCATTGCCTAAATTACAAAATTGCAATCTAGTAAAATCTGGTTTTCCTCCCCGATCTTTGATAAGCATAGCTGCAGTTGCTGCTGTGCATCCTCTTGTAGCTTGTTGTTGGATAATCGCTTTATTATTTTGAGTAAATTCTATATATACTTTCTCTTCTTCATCAGTATTAAGGTTTTTACACTCTTCAAGTAGCTCTTCTCTGATCACAGGATGATGGGCAATAATTTCTTTGTCCTCAAAGATATTGCATCTCCCATGCGTAGATTCAATAACCTGCTTTCCTTGATCATCTATAATTATCTTTACTGTATCAAGTAGGCTTATAGGTGGATATTTTCTTGGTGGTAAGTTTACTTTTTCTGATGTTAAAGCAGCTGTTATTAGAGCTCCTCCAGTGACAACAAAACAGGCACTAGCAGGAATCCCTAAGCTAGCGGTGAAAAAAGGAGCTATCAATAAGCCCATACCAAGAATTAACCCAGCCATCTTTAATACCTTAATTGTTGTAGGGTGTTTGTGTATCCAACTTTCCATTCTCTCTAAATAGGGTTGGTTTTATACTTTCTAATTTCAAACTACTTAACACTTTCATAAACTACCTAATTAAATTCGCATAGTTATTTAACTATAATAAAAAATCCAATATAAAACAATTAGTATTTTAATAAAGAATCATCGATCCTTGAAACTAATCTATATTGCGATAAACAGTGGGAAATTTATCTTAACTTTGAGAGTGCTAAAAAAGCTCTGAATGAGAGCCAATACGAGTTAGATGGACATACGCGTTATCAAGCCAATAAATTAGCAAAGTGTCTGGTTTTACATGGCATTCCCTAAAGCTGACGTAGCTCCCAGTTAATGCGTGATCTAAGTATTTCTTAGGCAATTTCTCTTCTTTCAAGAGAAAACTCAATACTATTTCTAGTTCTTTTTTTACTGGTTTATTATGCTCGTATTTCTTTAAGTCTTTTTTGAAACGACTCGTTAGATCGATTTTAAGCATTCGGATTCATTCCCATTTTTTCCCAGAAATCTTCAATGGAATCGCACTTTGTGCCTTTTCCTTCTTTACTTTTTCGCATAGCATCAAGAGTGACTTTATTGGACTTTTTCTCTTGAGGAAAATCCTTTCTGAGATAAGAAAGAATGAATTCGCTTAAATTCATGTGGGCCTTTGCAGCCAACATTTTAATATAAGCTCTTTCATCGACAGTGCAATCGATGGTGACTTTTGCTTTATTATGCTGGCGTTGAATGTGAGAGCGAGCACCCATATATATCTCCTTGTTTATAACTTAATTATACCTAATTCCCAGGATTTATGGAAATCCAAAATCTCTTTTTCCTGGAACATGGTAAAAATCAAGAGCTTAGTCTGTAATGAGTAAAAAAATATTTTATAGTCTGATGCGTATGCGCTAGGGTGTTGGGAGTAGGGGATATACGAAAGTAAAAAACTATTCAAGCATGTTTTAAGACAGAGGTTTCTTTTGAGGACTTGCTTATATTATGGGGAGTTAACTCCCCATATAACGAACTTATTTCGAGATCTCAAGGCGTAAATGAGAACTAGCCGTTATAAGTATCCAAGCCATTGATTGGTGATAACTTGGACCTAAATCAATAAAAGAGCAAAAACAAATGCAAATAAGGAAAAGGATTCAATAATTCCTAATGCTGCGAAGCACTTCCCAATAATTGCTGGTTGTTTAGCCGAGGCTTGAATACCAGATGCTGCGCATAGCCCTTGGTAGATGGAAGAAAAAAGAAAAGCCATTCCAACGGAGATACCAATACCAATACCAGAAAGAGGGGATAACTCTCCTGAAACAATCTTAGCCTTCATGAGCAACATCAAAACAAATCCGTAAATGGCTTGAGAAGAAGCCACAGCGGACATACCAATAAATTGGCCGTGGTTTTCTTCTACGCGGCTCATAACAGCGTGAGATGCCATACCGCCAATCCCACAACCAATTGCGCTTCCTGCACAGCCTAAGCCTAAAACTAATGCAGGTCCTACCATACTATAATCCATAAGTCTCCTTAATTTTCTTTCGATTTCAAATAGGTTAGAGGTTTAAATAAGCGTCCTCCTCCATCAAAACAATAGTGGTACCATTCAATAAAATTGAGACGAAGTCCATGAATAACACCTGCCATTAGCCCAAGAAGAATGTTTATACTATGTCCTCCTAAAATGGGTATAAATCCAAAGAGCCCAGCGCTTTTTCCCAATTGATTAAATGTAGTCGCCATAATAGTTCCAGCAAGAGCTAAAGCATATAGACGCAAATAAGAGAGCACGTCAGCAAATACTTCTAGAAGTTGTGCAAGATGCTTCAACCCTTTTAAACGGTTTTGAATGAGCGCTAATGCAACAGCTATAATGATCCCACTAAAAATTAACTGCAGACCAATTTCAGCTCCTTGGGTTTTACCTACTAGGTTTAAAAAATGCAAAATAGTGGTAGCATTCAAAATAGAGGGAAAATACAAATAACCACCTATCATAAAAAGAACCCAGCCAATTCCTGCCCAATTACGGAAAAAATACCGCATTAAGGAGCAAGAAATATGTACAATTCCTAATAAGATAGAAAAATCTAATAGAATATTCCTAGAAAAATCATCCGATACAGTATAGCTTGTTTTGCCATCTTTGTATTCAATCGCTTTTTCAACGATCTCTTGTCCAGTAACAGCGCTTCTTATCTGAGGAAACTTTTCATCTAATTCCTGCTGCACATCATCGTTTTTCTGCAGATGGTAATCTGCCTTTTTTACCACAAGTGTTTGAAGCGGAGAAATGCGCATAAGCCAGTCGCTGGGTTTAAGTTCTAACCCAAAGAAAGAAGCTGTACATATACCCCATAAAACACAGCCTGTTGCCAAAATAGTAGCTAATTTTAAAAATCTTCTTTTCTGTCCTTTAAGATTAGGGAATTTAAACCAACAAAAGCCTGCTAGAGCCAGATAGAGCAAACCATAACCTCCATCTGCAACAATGATGGAAAAAAAGAGAACAAAAAACCAAAATACCCAGGTAGAAGGGTCTTTATCCGTGTGAGCTGGAATATCGTACACACGTACAAGATCTTCACCAATTCGAGCAATACCTTTATTTTCCATATAAGTAGGAACTATCTCTCCTTTTTCTACAGCAATAGGCTCACAGTGAATAGCCATATCATTGACTAAAGAATACAAGATACGTATCTTATTTTGAGGAATCCATGCTTCTACACAAAAAATAGAGTTTTCCAAAGGATATTGAACCGTATTTTTAGCTTGTTCTAAGTGATAGGTATTCAGATGTGTAATCAGCGCTTCTTGCAGAAAAGGTTGAAAACAGGTAGATTCTTTGAGCTCTCTTTCTATTTTCTGCAGGGACTGCTTAGTCTCTTCCAACTCTTCTTTTAAAACGCCCACTGGTTTATCCACGCGCATCTCAATCATATGAGGATAGTTAACAGCAGCAGAGTGAATAGCCATAAAATAATCTAGGTCATATTCAGTATTGAGGTAAATTAACCCCTCATCTGGTGGATTCTCTTCGCGTTTGAGCGTCTTCATACAAAAAAACTGGATGACTTTTTTTGCTTGCATTTCAATGTATGCAATATCCTTTTTAGAAAAATCCCCTAATGGAGAAACTCTTGCGATTTCCAATTTGATCATCCGTATCTGCTCTGATAAGCGCTCTATCTCCTTTTTCAAATGAATAATATAGAGAGCAATTTCTTCTGCGGATTGTTCTGTGTCTTTTGATTTATCTGTAGGATTGAGTTTGCGTAAAATGCGGATTGCATCGAGAAAACACTGCATTTCTTTAGGGACTGCGCTAGGTGCTTTATTTTTTCCCGGGATAAACTCTAACACCCCTTGCTGCTGCGCCTTTTTAAAGAAGGTCTCAAGATCTTCCTGCATCCCTAGAATGAGATATTTTTTCATGGGAATAATCATACATTAACCTCAAGAGAGCGCTGATAGATCTTCTTTTTTGCTATCTTAGCTTGAGATACCGCTGCTAATTGCTGATCATTTAAAAATATCTTAATTTTTCTAATATTACCTCGAGCACGTGGTATTAAAATCTTCTCAAAAAGATTCATACGAATCGAAACTTCTTTTAACTCTCTTTCAAGAATGAGTTTTTTTTGTTTAGCCACCTGTATTCTTTCCCTGGCAACAATCAAATCTCTGATATCACTTAATACGGACTCAAACCAAAGAGGTGTATCAAATAAGGAGTATTGCGGTTTTTCAAAATCTATTTTTTCTAATTTAGGAACAGTAATTCCTGCAATATTTTCATAAAGAACTTCTCTATTTTGAATCTGAGTTGCAGCTAATAATCGATCAAAGCTCGGATCGGTAAATAATTGAGCATATTTTTGCGCTCTTTCCTGCTTAACCCCCAGATGAGAAATGAACCGATCTATTTCTAAAGCAGCATTACTCACCTCTAGTTGCAGCATCGATTTTTTCATCTGCAAAGTCGGTAAATATTTTCGCAACTGTTCTAGTTTGAGCTGCTGTGTGCGCAACTCCATTTTGGTAAGTTTTATTTCAGCCACAACACCAATTCTTATATTTTATTTTTAGGCCAGTACTTATCAATTAACGTTTGTTTTATCCCCACTTCGTGTTGATCAAAACACTCAGAGAGAGTTTGCCACAATAGATTAAGAGCTTTTTCTAAAGGAAGGTTCACTTCTAAACTCATCATCCGCTCTTCAAACAATTGCGCAAAAGCAATCAACTTTCTATGCCATGCCGAAAGCGGGAAACCCATACTCTGTTGCTCTCTGGCTTTTTTAGCATCTGCATATAAACGAATCGAGGCATTGGCAATAGAACCGTGATCTTCACGGGTTACTTTCTCAATCACGTTTTGCTTTAAGCGCGATAAAGAACCAAAAGGATCGATCCTGCCCCCATGTAGATAAAACTGCCCTTCTGTGATATATCCCGTATTATCAGGAATCGGATGTGTCACATCTCCACCTGGCATAGTTGTCACAGAAATAATAGTAATCGAGCCACTGCCATCTATATCCACCGCCTTCTCATAACGAGAAGCAAGATCAGAATATAAAGAACCCGGATACCCTCGCGTAGAAGGAACCTGATCCATAGTAATCATGATCTCCTTAATCGCATCAGCAAAAGCCGTCATATCGGTTAAGAGCACCAAAACATTTTTATCTTGCATAGCAAAACGTTCTGCACAAGCTAAAGCCATATCAGGAACTAAAAGGCATTCCACTGCAGGGTCGGTTGCTTGATGAATAAACATCACTGTTTTATCTAAAGACCCAGAGGTTTCTGCATTATCGATAAACGCTTGGTAGTCATCAAAACGCAATCCCATTCCACCAATAATGACAACATCTGCATCTGTTTGATTAGCAATGCGCATCAATAAAGCGTTATAAGGTTCACCTGCAACAGAAAAAATAGGAATTTTTTGCGATTTAACCAGGCAATTAAACACATCGATCATAGGAATGTTAGTACGCACAAGCTCATGAGGAACAATCCGCCTTACAGGATTAAAGGAAGCTGTTCCAATCTCTATTTCATCTCCTATAACCATTGGACCTTTATCAATGGGCTCTCCTGAACCGTTTAATCTTCTTCCTAAAAGAGCCTCGCTACAAGTAGCTTGCATTTGCCTACCTAAAAAAGTAACCCGACTATTTGTTGCAATTCCCCGGGTATTTTCAAAACACTGCAAGGTCACAAGGTCGTTCTCAATTCGCAGTACAGAGGCATATAGGCTACGGCCATCCTGCTTTTGAATACGCGCTAATTCTCCAAGGCCAACTCCTTCAGCTTTCACTGTAATTAAATTGCCTCGCATATCAACAATCTTGTCATACACCTTTTTCACTGGACCATTCCTTTATGTTCTTGTGCAATTTGAATCTTTTTTTCTATTCGGTCAAATGCTTGCCGATAACGATCTGATTCAAAAGGCATAAAATTCATATTCTTGAGCTCATTTTGAAAATCGAGAAAAAAAGATCTAGCCTCATCATGCGATGAAAAAGAAAAGGGGGTATTAAATATTTTATCAATTAAAATGAATAAGGGAATCTGTCTATCTAAAGGGCAATATGCATCTTCTTTATCAAAAGCATTTTGTTGCAGATAACAAAATTCATATAATTCTGATTTAAGAAAGATCAACATATCATCCATTGATACTCCTTCTTCTCCTACCACTTCCATGCGTTTTCCGATTTCATCTCCATCACGCAAAAATTGAGCAGCTCTTTTTACCATATCTCCCCAGCCAGGAACTATTTTTTGGAGTTCTAAACTCACTTTTTCAATATATTTGCTCCAGGAAATTAAAGGGTCGATAGCTGGGTATCTACGCGCATCGGAGCGCTCTCTGGAAAGTCCATGAAAAGCTCCAACAGCGGTAAGCGTTGCTTGCGTAACGGGCTCTTCAAAGTTACCTCCTGCTGGCGATACAGTTCCCCCAATTGTTAAAGAACCTGTTCTATCTTGAGATAAGCTAACCACTCCCGATCGTTCATAAAAAGCAACAATGCGAGAAGCTAAATAAGCAGGGAAAGCTTCTTCTCCTGGAATCTCTTCCAAACGCCCTGACATCTCCCTCATCGCCTGTGCCCAACGAGAAGTAGAATCAGCTAGAAGCAAAACATTCAGCCCCATTTGACGATAATACTCAGCAATTGTTGCTCCTGTATAAATGGATGCTTCTCGCGCAGCAACTGGCATCGAAGAAGTATTGCAAATAATTACCGTACGGCTCATTAAAGACTCGTTTGTATGAAAGTCGGTCATATAGGGAAATGTACGTAATAATTCTACTACTTCTCCTGCACGCTCTCCACAGGCAACAATCACTACAATATCTACGGAGGAGTATTTAGAAAGATGGTGCTGCATGACCGTTTTACCTGCACCAAATGGACCAGGAGAACAAAAGGTCCCTCCTTTTAGCACAGGAAATTGCGTATCTAAAATACGTAGTCCTGTACTCATCATTTGGCTAGGTTTTATTTTTTCCCCTTCAAATAAGGGCACTTTAATCGGCCATTTTTGAGACATGGTAAAAGCGAATTCTTTTCCCCCATCATCAACACCACGAGCTACCACTGTATCAATGGTGTAAGCACCTGGTTGAATCACCCATTCAATAGTGTAATGATCAAAGCGCACAAAGGGCACCATAACCTGATGATGAAACCGCCCTTCCATAGTAAACCCTAGAGAATCTCCACGATGTACTCTATCCCCTATGTTCAGCGTAGGTTGAAAATCCCAGCGACGATTCTTATCCAAAGGAGGAAGATAGACTCCGCGATTTAAGAAAAGACCTGTAGCGTCCGCTACTTTCTCTAAGGGGTTTTGCAGCCCATCAAAGATAGAGGTTAAAAGCCCAGGACCTAATTCAGCCTCCAGTAAGTGCGAGGAAAATTTTACTGGGCAGCCAAACGATATGCCCCTAGTATCTTCAAAAACTTGAATTTTGGCGGCATTTCCTATGATTTCAATGACCTCAGCTTTTAGGGGATGTCCTTTATCCAATTGGATCATGACTACTTCCCCTTGTTGAATATTCCCTTGATATTCAACATGAAGTAGATTTCCAAAGACTTTTTTTACCAGGCCTTTAGCGGCTTCTTGCATCATAAAACTTATCCTTTTTATCCGGTTTGAAATGTCTCAAGAATTTTCTCCCCTTCTTTTCTGTCCAAATGGTAAAGAGATTCTACTAATATAAATTGCGCTACATAACAGAGAATATGATCGATAGAAAACAAGCTCTTGCTCACTATGTCTGCTACAGCTGCAAACTGATATTCTGTAAAGGCTCGATATTGTTCCCAAGGATCTTTATAATAGGTAAAGAAGATCTCATTCAAGCGTGTATATTCAGAAGGCGGCGTATATCTTTCTAAACCCTTCTGCAATAAAATACTCGTTACAAAAGGATCTAGAGGATCCTCAAACTGCAGCTCTTGCAAAAGATCTTTTTTAGCTTGGGCAGCTCTTAAACTCAGTAAAACCAATCTAGATTCCCTCTCAAAAGTTAAATAACTTTTTAGAAATCCTTTTTGTTTAGCAATTTCTTCTGCAAAAAACTGTGTAAATAAGCCCCAAAAATTTTTTAATTTTGTTGCACTGTCTTCAAATTGATCTAAAAAATCAAAGACATACTGAGGTAAATCGCTTTTTAAAAGTAGAGCCTCGTCTAATTCTTTTTCTGAGAAGTTCCCATGTGGATCGATAGGCTTTCCTAAAAGCAGATTCCTCATATTTGATAGATCGACAGCTAAACGCAATACTTTGATTTTTTCCAAATCTTTGCGGCTTAAGTTTACTTGTAATAAGCTGATTAACTCCTCAAAAGATAGCTCTGGGGGCTTATCTAAAGAAAGAGGAGGCAAAAAAGGCACTAAAAAAACATATCGACTCATTAAAAAATCCTTATTTATCAGACTATTTTTTAAAGATTATTTCATGAAAATCTCTACGGCTATATCGCTCTATGAGTTCTTCCAAAGAAGCATCCGTAATTTCTATGGAGATGTTTTTATCATGGATTTTTAACTCAATTCCACCATGAACAGATGATCCAATCAAAACAGATTTTTCCTGTAATTTTCTCAAGATATTTTGTAAAAGAAGCGCATTTACCTCTCGAGCAGGAACGGCTTCTGGAATATAAACGCTTAAATCCGATTCAATACCCTCTTTTTCAACAGCACCTATAACCGCATTAATCAGTCGAGATAGAACTTCTGGCTTGTTCATCTCACCTTTAAGCAGATGCAATAATTCTTTGTTGAATATATTTTCTTTGATGTCCTGCTTTAAAGCTTCAATGACTTGTTTGCTTGTCTGAGATAGAGAAGACTCAAAAATGGCTCTTTCCTTTTGGATTTGCTCTTTAGCATCCACGAGCAGTTGCTTTTGTTTTAAGTGAGCTTGCGTTAATATTTCTTGAGCCTGTAGACTAGCTTGTGCTAGCATTTCTTCAGCCTGCTTTTGGGAAGGCTCTAATGTTTCTTTACGTAGCACATCGCAGATCTTTTTTACTTTATCTTTTCCTGTCTCCATTATCAAAAACCTATGTGTTTTGCAGAACAATTTGACACTTCTAAAGAACCAAACGATGCATAAAGCGCACCCAGGTGCTATTATTTATACTTGAACAAATGATAAATCGGCTATAAGTTATTGACTTTAAGATGATATTTTTCATTCATCTGACTAATTAAAAATTAAAGTTTACAATAAACCCTTCTGTTTGTGATAAAATTAGCTATCTTTTTTAGAGGAACAAATTCATGAAAAAAGCAATCTGTGCACTTTTGTCCGTTACCACACTTATAAGCAGTCCTTTATACGCCGATAAGTGTTTAGATGTATACCAACAAGAAATCAATGAGACTTGGGAAACAGGCGCTGCTGTAGAAGATAGTAACTTTACAGCTATTTCCACTAGCATGATTGGTTGGGGAATTGGTTTAGCTATAGGAATTGTGGTTTTAGCTTGTGTAATACATCAAAGCACAAAGTGATCTACGCTCTACCAGGATTTTTAGGTCTACCATCCGATTGGTCAGCTCTGAAAAAAGAGCTTTCCTTAACTTCTATTGACCCTTATCAAATTGCTCAACCAGAGCAGGGTCTACATAAATGGGCTCAAGAGTTTAATAAAATACTTCCAAAGGAGCCGATTCTCTTAGGTTATTCCATGGGAGCGCGTCTATGTATGCACGCTCTTTTGGAAAATTTTCCTAAAGCTCTTATTCTGATTTCTGGTAATCCAGGTTTAAAAACTCAAGAGGAGAAAAAAAAGCGTTTAGAATTAGATCTAATCTGGGCAGAGCGTTTTCAGAAAGAGTCTTGGGAAACTTTGATGCATAGCTGGAATAACCGTTCTGTGTTTTCAGCAGCTCCTCTCATACGCTATGAAAAGGATTATTGTCGCAATATCCTCTCTTCTACACTTAACCATTGGTCCTTAGCTCATCAAATAGATTTTTCCACAATCCTTGAGCAAACACCTATTCCTATTTTATGGATTACCGGCAAGCTAGACAAAGCCTACTCTAAGAAACCTATGAAATTCTCTCATCCTCTTTCACAAAGCTGGATTGTCCCCTCTTCTGGACATCGAGTTCCCTGGGAACAACCAAAAGCGTTTCTTAAAATACTCCAGCAATTTTTAAAATCAATTGAAGCTCTTGAATAATCTTTTCTACAAATAAAAAGGATTATTTGTTTTTACATGATCAAAAGCTGCCATATAAGCAATTGCACTGCTTTTTCTTAGCTCACGAGGAACTCTATTAAAATAGTTTTATAAGACATCTATCTTCCTAAGCTTACCATAATACGCTCTGTTTTTATTACATTTAGCCAAAAGAAGAAAATACATTTGAGTATGAGTTGCACTTTTGATAGTAGAATAGATTTCTATATTCTAGTATTTTCGAAAGTTTCTTTTGTTGCGAATATTTCGAATAAAATGCTATCTTAAAAAATAGATATTTTAAAATGGAGTATGTTATGATTACCCCTTCTTTTTCTATCATGCCAAGCAAAGGCGAGATTGAATTAGCTCAAGTCTCTAGTCGCATTTTATCTTCTTTAACTTTAAAAAAGGGAAAAACTATCGACATTCTACTTAAAGCAGATAATCATCACTGCAACCCGGTAACTTTACCCTTTTCTGCTTTTAAACTTCTTATTGCTATCCTTAACTCAATGGCTGAAGGTAATGCAGTAACGTTAATTCCTGTTCATGCTGAACTCACTACTCAAGAGGCAGCGAATTTGCTGAATGTTTCTCGTCCTTATCTCATCCGCCTTCTGGAAGGAAGAAAGATCGCTTTTCGCAAGGTAGGGACAAGGCGTCGTATTTTATTTCAAGATTTAATGAATTATAAGGCTAAAATCGATAACGCTCGCCGCAAAACTTTAGATGAGTTATCAGAAGAAGCCCAGAATTTGGATATGGGGTATTAAATGGCTAATGTTATCGTAATCTATGATTCATGTGTTTTATATCCAGCTCCCCTTCGCGATCTATTGATGCGCCTGGCTTTGACTGATTTTTATCAAGCAAAATGGACAAAAGATATTCATCGAGAATGGATGTGTAATCTTTTAAAAAACCGCCCTGACCTATCGAAAGAACGGTTGGAGCAAACACGATCAAAGATGGATTCGCATATTAGAGATTGTCTTATCGAGGAATACGAAGAACTAATTGACAATTTAAAATTACCAGATCCAAATGATCGACATGTTTTAGCAGCAGCCATCAAAGCAAATGCTCAAATAATTGTAACCTACAACTTATCAGATTTCCCCTTTCTAGCCATTTCTAAATATGGAATCGAGGCCCAACACCCTGATGAATTTTTGAGACATTTATTTGATTTAGCTCCATCTAAATTTACGCGTACAGTGGAAGAAACGCGATTAAGCTTAAAATACCCACCGAAAACCATAGAAGAATATTTGATAATCTTGGAAAAGCAGTTGCTTCCTCAGACTGTTGCTTGTTTAAAAGAGTATGCGGGTTTATTTAACGCCAATTGCGCATAACAAATAATAGAATTCTTGCGTAATTAGATTTTTTGCTCTTTATACCTGTTCAATCTTCTAAATTAATTATCCAATAATTGAAGTTCTAAGTGGCTTTTTCTTCCATTTTCCTTTTTATGAAAAAGAAGTGGAACAAAAATCTAATTTACGCAAGAAGTCTATTGAATAAAGCGCAGCTTAAACAGGCGCCTCGGCAACTTCCCAAGTCCAGTGACCATTGGAATTGCTTCCATCTTTAGGAATCTTAGCGCATATCGTTACATCAAAAACAGCAATTGGTTTTTCTTCTGGGTGTGCTATGCTTGAAAACCTAAAGCTTTTTTTCGCTTCAATGATAATGCTGTTTGTTTCTACTCCAGCAAGAATTGTGTATTTCTCTGAGTTATCAAGAATCAATAAATCCAAATTATTACGTCCAAATGCTTCTTGTAAACCAGTCAAAGGTTCTACAAAAATACTTTGCTGCATTTGAGCCATTGCTTGAAGAGCACCTTCTTTACTTATCCCACAATTTACCAAAAGAGCAAAAATTCCTTTTGCATCGTTTGAGCCTTGACCATCATAAAGAGTTCTATTTACATATACTGTAGAGCGCTTTAAATCTTTGTCTACCTGATCAAATAAATAATCTTGATCTTTTCCTTGATAAGGTTTCCAGTTTTCCTGAACAATCTTGTTATCTTGGATGAGATAAGGTTCTTTTCTTTCTTTCAAAGCTCTAAGAGTTTCTTGCATTTCTTGAAGCGTACATGCATCTTCAATAATAGGAACAGCGCGCTGTTCTTTTTTACTGACTTCAAAGCGATCGAACTCATAACCTTGAAAGTTTATTCCTAGCAAATGTTGCCTATCTTCTGAAGAAAGCCTTGCTAAAATTTCTGCTAAAGCAAGCCCTGGTTTCAAGCGCTTTTCGATAACGGCCTTACCTTTACTTTGAAGAGGAACAGGGATAAGATTAGTAATGATTGCTTCAAGATCTTCACTTGTAACTTCTCTTTTGCTCATCTCTTGATGCAGGCGATCTTCAGCCATGGCGCGATTTCCACCTCGGTCAAAGAAGTTCTTACAGTTGGTGCAAAAGTATTTCACATTCGGCAAGCGGAATTTAAGATCATCTCCTTGTAAAATATAGAAGGCTAAGATAAACGCTTGCCATTCGCAGTTAGGATACTTTTCTCCGGGTTGCGTTGGATCTTGTCCATTGAAAGAAATATTAGCACGTCCTCCAAATAAGGTTTGATGAACCTGATCGAGGAGTTGATCGATTATGACATCGTGATACTCATCATTTTTCTCAAGACTAGCTGGTAACCGGTTCGGACTTCCTTCCATGTAGAAGGATGCTTTAATTGCTTCTTTCAAGCCTGTAAATGTCTCAATCTCTACATAAGGGCCCTTACGGTCAAAGAGATCACCTTCAACAGCCTGAAAGACCGCATGAAAATTGTTATGGTTTTCTTGCAAGCGATAAAGGGTTTGTGAGCGGCTATCTTCGTTTTCTACCTTACCTAAATCATTCAGGCGTTGGTGTGATTGAATGAGATAAGATTCGTTTCTTTGTGCTATTGCTTCCAACATCCCTTCAAATTCAGGAGCAATAGCTTCACCTGATTCGATATGACCTAAACCGGTTATTCTTGACATGGCCCCTAATGTGATCCAAGTTGGAGAGCCCTCAACATGTGGTGTTGGATGACGCATGTAATAGAAACTACGCTCCTCTCCCTTATCATTTTTAAAAACTTGTTTTCCTCTTAAAAATGGAATATCTGTCATTAAAAAGTCTTCAATCCCAATGGCTCCATAAGCCATCCGGCAGTTTCTCTGAGTTGAAGAGACCTTCATTAAGGCAGGCGCTCCGGTTACCTTCTTATTTTTTGCCATTACGACCTGAGCAAAATTCTCTCTGGTTACAGCAGGAATCTCTGTTGCTCCATGTTCACGGTCATACTCATCTTCATGAAGCTGCAAAAGACTACGTAAACGCTCATGGTTTTCAGGGCAAAAACGAGCTTCACAAAGTGCGCGAGTGAGAGTAAGACATTCTTTAAGCTCTTCAGATATATCAGATTTCCATGAGCTATTTTGTTTTTCTGCGATTACCTCGCGCAGTGAAGTGACATACTTTTCATATTGCTCTTTTGCATGAGTATAGATAGGGTCTTTATCATCATAAGCAACAGGCTTTATTAAATAGAATAAAGTACGGTAAAGAGCATTGACTATTGGATTGTTTTGATAAGTCGAACTTCTAAGCCATTTTTCAATTGTGGTAAGTCGTTTGTTGAGATCAATGTCAAAGTCATCCTTAAGAATGCGAATATATTCATTAAGAGCAATGCGATAAGCTTGTCTCTCCAAGTTAACACCGTAAGCTCCAATCATGTCACGGGTACGAATATTAGTAGACTTGATTGCAAAGGGTTTATCATTGGGTATTACCACCCAACCACCGCTAACTGGTAAGCTATCCAAGCCAATAGATGATATTGGTATAGAGTTTACTTGATTAGAATACTGCTGAGAAGGCATAGAATCATGTTCATTTTTAATCTCATTTTGAACACTAGGTCTATTAGAAGGGATAGAACCTCTTGTTTCAGGCTCTTTAGATTCCGCTTGGTCTTCAACACTTGACATACCGGAACCAGAAGAAGATGAATCATCAGATTGAGATCCCTCTTTCACGTAATTAGGAGGGCTAAAGCTATATACCTGATTAGAAGCAACAGGTATTTGTGTAGGTGAAATGCTAGTAAAACTCCTCTCTTCAAGAAAAGAGGTAGAGCTTCTTTCAGGTGCCACGTGATTCCCAACACTCGGCATACCAGGAGTAAAATCAGAAGGAAATACATTAGAACTAGTAAGCATTTCAGAGAAATCTTCCGTCTGAAGCTTACCTTGATTTCCTGCAACTAATGAGTTATTCATTTCCTTAGAAGAATAATCAAGACTTATTAGCAGGTTTTGAAGACTATTTACGTCGGAAAAATCGGAATTATGGGTAGGTCTACGTCCATTAGAAGTAGCAGGTGGCTCAGATTGCACAGATAAAACGCTAATCAAACTCCTCTCAGAAGAAGGCGTAGAGCTTCTTGTTTCAGACTCTTCTGGTATTATACTGAAGCTAGAATCAAGAGATATATTGGAATCATCAGGTTGAGATTTTTCCATCTTAAATCCATGAAGAACAGGAGGAATAAAAGTTCCAAGCATTACATAAATCGTGGCAATAACAGAATAGATCAAATTTTGCATGGCTGCGTTATAGTGCCCTAAAACTATGAGCTCAAGATTCAGATGAGCACAGTTTAGAAAAAAGTTTTTACTTCCTAATGCGAGGTAATAAGGAGTGTTAATGAGGGTTGCAAGCATGATGCTGTGCACAGCTTTAACAACAGCTAAAGCATGACCATTCAAGCCACCTTTTTGCTTGTGGTCAGAAATCACCTGCACAATTGCTTTTAGTTGCTCATCCTCTTTTAAAACGTAATAAGTAGGTTTTAAAAATCCTATAGATTGGCTCATATAATTAAAGTTAGTTGTATTTTTTAAACAATTATATAAAAAATCGAGTTTAAATGATGCATTAAATAATTTTTATGATTTTTTATTATTTTAATAAATAATTATACATTTTGATTTTATGAATTAAACTCTTTGAATTTGAGAATTTTTCTTCACAAAAACCTTCATTTTACTATAAGGTGTTTTTTTATAAACTTCTTAAATCAAACATAATAGAAGACTTGAAGCTTATGTATAAAATATGTCTTTTCTTATTTTCCCTTGTATTTTCTCCTTCTTGTTTCTGCATTACTACGGGTCAGCCTGCTTGCTTTTTTACTCCTCCTCCTAACTGGGATTTTGCTGATCCTAAAATATTGGCTCCAAGAGTTAAAATTGCTTTTATAGGTAAAACCAAACAAGCGCTTGCTCCTTCTGTTATCTTGGCGGTCGAAGAAATAAAAGTGGATCTCCCTGAGTACTTGAAAGCAGTGCAGGCCATCTATGAAAAAACTCGAAAAACAAGCTGGCGTAGTATGGGCTTGATGAAAACGCAGGCGGGCCCAGCTCATCTTTTACAAATCGATACGGAAACTAAATATGGCCCTTTGCGCAAATTGCAACTTATTTTCATCAAAGAAAATAAAGCCTATATACTAACTACAACAGCCTTAAAAAAAGAGTTCTCTAGCCACTTAGAAGCTTTTCAAAAAACACTTAGCTCTTTTACATGCACCTCTGATCTATATGCATCCCTTCCTAAAGAGCTAAAAGCAGATTTAGAGAGCTTAGAAGCTTCTCTTCTAAAAAAATGGAATGCTTTACTTGTAAAGAAAACCAGTTTTGAAGAGCTGTTTAATCAAACAGAATTTCAAGAGGTCTATTGGTTGCCTTTGCAGAAAAAAGTGCTAGAAGATTGTCAAAAACTAGGAGCCTATTGGCAAATGATTGTCTTAAGATCTATTCGTGAACAACTTCATGAAAGTTACTTGAAATGAGATGCGCTTTTCTTCTTCTTGCACTTTTTAGCTGCGGTCATTCTTCAAACTGGCAAGTAGAGCACCTTTACTCAGACTGCAAAGAGCATTGCTCAAATAAGCTATCTTACCGCATGAGCGGCATAGATCTAGAAATAATTTGTATAGGAAACAACATAAAGGCTTATTTGAATCTCTATCCTCATGCAATCAAACAATCAGCTGTAATTGAACTTATCACAAAAGAGGCGTCTCAGCAATTTTCTGCTTATTGTCTAGAAGGTGGTCAAAAGATCCTCTTATCTCCAGAGTGCCTTACCTTTTTTCTACAAGCATTAGAAAATAACCAAGAAGTACAAATTCTAATAGGTGGTTATCAGTCCATAATAAAACCTACCGAATTCCAAGAAAACTTTAAAAAAATCCAAACCTTTCCTAAATTATTAAATCCTTTTCAATTCGCTTTCTAATTCCTTATTTTTTTACTTCTCCTTAAACTTTGTGTTCGTTACCATTCCGTCTTAACTATAATGAAGGTTTATATGAATAAGCTCGAGCAACTTAAAAAGATAACAACAATTGTTTCTGATACTGGGGAAATTGAAGAAATTAAAACTTACCTACCAACAGATGCAACAACTAACCCCTCCTTAATTTTGGCAGCTTCTAATAAACCTGAGTATCAATTCTTAATTGAAGAAGCTATCCAATCAGGATTAAAAACCAAACAGACAGATTCTCTTTTAATTGAATTCATTACCGATAAGCTATTTGTGAATTTCGGTTTGGAAATTTTAAAAATTATCCCAGGGCGTGTATCTACAGAAATCGATGCTCATCTTTCTTTTGACACAGAAAAAAGCATTAAAAAAGCTCGTCATCTAATTGCTTTGTATGAAGAAGCTGGTATCGATCGCAAACGCATTCTGATTAAACTAGCCTCTACATGGGAAGGTATTAAAGCAGCTAAGCAACTTGAAAAAGAGCAAATTCACTGCAACATGACCCTACTTTTTAGCTTAGAACAAGCGATCGCTTGCGCAGAAGCAAAAGCTACATTGATCTCCCCTTTTGTAGGCCGTATCCTAGATTGGTACAAAAAACAAGAAAAAAAAGACTCTTATCCTCCTGCCGAAGATCCCGGGGTTATCTCCGTTACAACTATTTATAACTACTACAAAAAAATGGGTTATCAAACCCAAATCATGGGCGCTAGTTTTCGCAACACGGATGAAATCCTGGAATTAGCTGGTTGTGATCTACTGACTATTGCTCCTAAATTACTCGCAGAACTACAAAACCTAGAAGGACCCCTAAAACAAAAGCTCAACCCTGGAACGGCACAAAAAACCACTGCTGATCAAATTGCATTAGATGAGAAATCTTTCCGTTGGCATCTGAATGAAAACGCTATGGCAACAGAGAAACTCTCTGAAGGGATTCGCGTTTTTGCTAAGGACAGTCTTAAACTAAAAAAAATGATTGAACAAAAAATCTCTTAAAATAAATGGCTAACTTAAAATCTTGTCTAAAAACAAATTTTTTCTTACATTTTCTGTTTAAATTAAGCAAACCTCGTTTATAAAGGAGATTTTTATGGCAGCACCCATAGGTTTTGGATACACTCATATATTTCGTATATCATCAGCTCCCTCTGCCCGCCCACAGCTTTCAGCTGAGGAAGAACAGTACGTTCAAGAGCTTGTTTCTATTAAGCCTCTTAACTCTATTCTTACAGATAAAAATGTCCGAGAAAAATGTAAAAGTCTTGGCCAGAAAGTTTTCGACCAAGCTAAAGTTGCTCATAATGAAGATAGTTTTGCAGCTAAAGACGTAGTTGTAAGGATATGTAATGCTATTTGCTTTAGCTGCAATGATGGTTCTTTGCGTAAGCAATATATTGAACGCGCTTGGGACGGAATAGGCGATGATGTCTGGCGCTGGATGGCTTAAAAAACTTATGCATTATCTGAAATTACAAAAAGTCTCTTAAATGAAGTTATTAGTGATGGGAGCAGGCTATGTGGGAGAGGAGTTGCTAAGGCATCTTCAAACCCAGCCTCATGAAGTTTTTATCACTACAACACGTAAAGAACGAGTCGATGAACTCAGCTGCTATGGACACAGCATGCTACTTCCTATAGAAGATAAAGCACTCAAAGAGTTAATCGATTCATGCGATGGGATGATCATCCTTATAGCTCCTAAAAATTTGCAAAGCTATGAAGAGGTTTATCTACAAACAGCTAAGAGAGTCTCTTTAGCTTTAAAGGATAGGCAAACGTCTTTTTATCTGCTTTATACTAGTAGCACTTCTGTCTGTGAAGGGAATGAGTGGGTTACAGAAGATAGGATTCTTTGTCCAAAATCAGAGAATGCAAAAATATTGCTTGAGACAGAACGTTATTATTTAAACTGCAACGCTTCCACTTGTATTCTTCGTTTAGGAGGTATTTATGGCCCTAAACGAGAACTACTCGATCGTGCAAAACGCTTTTCAGGGAAAAAAATGCTCAGCTCTGGAGATGAGCCCACAAACCATATTCATTTAGAAGATATTATAGCAGCTATTGGGTTTTGCTTGAATCACTCTTTAATCGGTATTTATCATTTGGTCAATGATGATCACACTCCTCGTAGAGAACTCTATTCCCATCTTTGTCAATTAATTGATATCCCTTATCCAATATGGAGCAAAGACTTATCAAAGAGTAGCTATAAAGTTTGCAATCAGAAAATTAAATCAATGGGTTTTGTCTTTAAACATCCCAAGATTCAAACAGATGATTTGATAAAATGTTTGTCCAAGTAGTAAGCACTTAACATTAAGTTAAAGGAAGACTCTGCTATCATTCGATCTCTTTTTGACTTACTTCTCATAGATTCAAATAACTGAATGGTTTTTTTCTGATCAAAAAAGGGCAGATCCATAAAATCCCTACTATGAATGACATCATGAATGTGCACTTCTAATGGGCTCTTCTTTTCTGTATCATTGATTGCATGAGGAGCTGAAAATGTGTGCTTATTTCTTTGATAAATACTAGCGGGAATAAGATCTTTAACAGCTTCATATAGGACAAACTTCTCTTTTAATCCCCTAATTTTTAATTCAATCGGAAGCTGATTAGCAAATTCTACTACCTCTACATCTAGAAAAGGAAGACGTCCTTCAATAGAATGAGCCATTTCCATACGATCGCCCAGATAGCTTAATACAAGCTCTGGAAGAAAAGATTTGCAAAAAAGATAAGCTGATTTATTGACAATGTGAGCATTTTTATTTGGTAGCGAGATCTCTTTTAGAAAACTGAGCATAGGGTTACATGCAGTGATGATTTCTTGAAAAGGCAATGAATAAACCGCTTGCATAGAATGCCCAACATCAAAGCTCATTTTCCAAAGAGATGGCATATAGCCTAATTTAGATTTGATCTCTTTAAGAGCTGGTTGATTGTAATTCCCCTCTGAAATAAACGCTGCGCCTGCCAGGTCATGGCTTTCTTTAAGCTTATCAAATAAAAATTCTTTTTCCAGACCACCTAAACTATTTGCCATATCTTCTCTAAAAGAAGGATAGCCAGCTAATACTTCATCTGCACCCTCGCCTGTTAGAACTACTTTATACCCAGAGTTAAAAACGTGTTTACTAAGTAGGTATTTTGCAACACCATTAGTCTGATAAACAAGCCCTTCTCGATGGAATATAGCATCGCTAAAAGAATCTGCGATCTCTTGCTGGGTAACTCTGATCGAGGAGAGCTTTACACCTGTGTGAGCTGCTAGTTCTTGAGCAAATTTCTCTTCATCAAAAACCTCGCTATCAAAAGATATATTGAATGCTTGGAAGTTCTTTCCTAATTTGGCAGATAAGGCCATAACAGCGCTAGAGTCAATACCTCCGCTTAAATAAAACCCAACAGGTACATCTGCAATTAATCTTCTCTGAATAGCAGTGCTCAATTTTTCTCTAAATAAAGCTATATATTCTTCATCGCTATATTTTTGATGGGAATCTTGATAGGTAAAATTCCAATATTCCTGCTCAGTGAGAGTATCTTGGGAGATCACTAAAAAATGCCCAGGCTTGACTTGGGCAATATTTTTAAAACAAGAACCACTTAATGAGGGAACTCCTTGAAAGATCATAGAAGCATTGTGCTTATCCCACTCAGCTCTAATTCCTAATGCCAATAAAGCTTTAATTTCTGAAGCTGCATAGAAATTTCTCTTATCCCACACATAAAATAAAGGCTTAATACCAAATCTATCTCTTGCACAAATCATTTGTTTTTTTCTCTCATCCCAAATAATAAATGCAAATTCACCATTTAACTTAGTAAATAACTGTATCCCATATTCTAAATAAAGTGGAATAATGATCTCGCTATCTGTGTCAGTAGTAAACTTATATCCCGATTTTTCATAGTGTTTGCGAATGTCTAAATAATCATAAAACTCTCCGTTAACCACCGCATAAATGCCTTTTTCTGTATTTGATACAGGCTGTATTCCATTACTCAAACCAATGATACTTAATCGTGCATGACCTAGTCCGATTTGCTTATCAGAAGAGAGCCATGTATTCTTTGAATCAGGACCACGATGATGCAGCGTTTCTACTGCTTTTTCAAGCACTCTAGCTTGCAGTGGTTCTTTTTTATTCCAAACAGAGAGGATTCCACACATAAGAAATTTTCCTATTTGTTAGGGTTAGTATTTTTTTTAAAAATACTCAAAAAGAGGGGTTCCAATTTTTTTATAAATCTTTAGTGCTTTATAAATATATCTATTAGTAAGAAAAAGAAATAAAAAAAGATAGCAATGCCATTTGCTTTAGAAGTTAAAATCTCCAATCCAGCGCTACATTCACTTCATTCACTTTAGAGCCTTCACCAAATCTACCCTCATAACCTAAAGACATACTAAAACCACCTTGAGAAGAGAAGAGAAGTTGCCCGCTAACAAGAACCTGATTTACTACTTCACTAAAACTAGTCACGGAAAAATTTGGCTTGCAAAATGTATCTTTTCGAAAACTAGCAGTATAATGTCTGCCTGTTAAAGGGGTTGTTCTCAGCCAACCTACATTGACACTAGGAGCTAAGCACATATTACAGAAAGTCCATTCTTTGACGAATTTCAGATTGATTAAAGAGCGTAAAAAAGAGGCGTATTTCCTTTTTACGCTTAAGTCTATGGAACCAGCTCCACTCTCATGGAAGCTTTCTTGAAAGCTATTCAACTGATCTAATCTAATTTCAGGTTGAAAGAGAATGCCTGATCGAAAAAATGATGGAAATTTTAAACCTATAAGGAGCATTTCAGAGAGATCCCAAGTAATAAGATGACTATTTGCCTTGCGATCAATACCTGGAAATACAATTTTTCGATCTATATCATAAAAATTACCTGCTCCTAACACAAGAAAGTCAAAATAAAAATGCTCAGAATTATATCTGATATAGGGACCTAAATAGCCTGAGTCCGCTCTAGCTTTTCCTGCTTGATGTTTCCAATGTAAATGAGAATAGGAATAACCAAGGCCAAATCCTAAACTCCAATCATTACTAAATAGATGATCCATTCCAGCTGCTATTCCGTAGGTGTGATCGATAAAGCCGATTGCTTCTTGACCTATTTGAAGACGGCTTTTTTGTGAATAGACAAATCCTAGGGGGTTAATCCAAATATCTGTACCCTCACAGGGTGCATAACAATAGGTTCTTTGATTGGCTATTGTTATCAAGAAACTGCTTGCTAACTGAAAATTATTTTCTAATTCGTTTAAGGCAAGTGCTCCAAATTGAGAGGGGGTTAATCTATTTAAAGCTTGTGCGTACTGAGTTGCTGGAAGAATGAGCAGGGCTTCTGCCACTGCATCAAGATCAGCATCAGCAAAGTCAAAAGAAGAACAGAATAGATAATCTACTACAGCTGCTGCATTACCATTTGGCTTAGCCGGTAAAACCAAAGAGGAACCAAGAATCGAAAGTTGAGCCTGAGTCAGAAAATAGTTGATGGTATAATCGAGAGGTTGCGTGCTAAAAGTGCTGCTAAATTGTCCTACAACATTTCCTGCTGTAAGAAAGGTATAGGTTGTTCCTGCTAAATACACTCCAGGATCTGGATTTACTTGTAAGACTCCATTCAATGTGGCTGTTCCTGTAACAGCAAGTAGGTCTGTTGCTCCTGCTTCATTGATTTCTATAACTAGCTCTCCAGAAGCTCCTTGGGTATAATTTCCATTTATGGTTAAAGTACCAATGGAATTACCAGGTTCAACGCTACCATCGTTAGTCACATTGCCCACTATTGTTCCATCACCACCGAGTATAGCATTAGGAAACACGGTAAGTGTACCTCCTAGAGTGCCATTAACCAGAAGAGTTCCGGCATTGATAGTAACAGTACCTGTAGAAAAGCTTGAAGAATCATTGGTAAAGGTTAGTATTCCAGCTCCTTGTTTGCTCAAAATTCCCGATCCTGAAATCACTCCAGCGTATGTGCCTGAGCTGCTCTGATCAAATATAACCGTTGCATTATCTAAAATATTGCCTTGTAAACTTGTGGTATTTCCTTGTAGGGTTCCTGCGCTAACGGTTGTTCCTCCAGAATAGGTGTTAGCTCTGGTTAAGGTGAGTGTTCCAGTATTTTGTTTGGTTAGACTTCCCGTTCCTGACATGACTCCAGTGTATGTTCCCGTGGTTGCTTGGTCAAATACCACTGAGGCATCATTGAGAATGTTGCCTTGTAAACTTGTGGTATTTCCTTGTAGGGTTCCTGCGCTAACGGTTGTTCCTCCTGTGTAGGTATTAGCTCCTGTTAAGGTAAGCGTACCAGATCCTTGTTTAGTAAAAGCTCCCGTTCCCGTGATTACTCCTGCATAACTTGTATTAGCAGAAGTTCCTTCAATTAGTGTTTTTGCTCCTAAATTCACCGTTCCACCGCTGCCGCTTAAATCACCAATAGTCAGGGATGAAGCGGTAATAGCGCTAATATTGAAGCTTCCTGCATTGACTATAACAGCTCCTGTAGATGCTAGAGTTCCAGATCCAGAAAGGGCTAATGTCCCTGCGCTAACGGTTGTTCCCCCTGTATAGGTATTAGCTCCGGTTAAGGTAAGTGTACCAGATCCTTGTTTAGTAAAAGCTCCCGTTCCAGTGATTACTCCTGCATAACTTGTATTAGCAGAAGTTCCTTCAATTAGTGTTTTTGCTCCTAAATTTACCGTTCCACCACTGCCGCTTAAATCACCAATGGTTTGCGATGAAGCGGTAATAGCACTGATATCGAAGCTTCCTGCATTGACT
>JBAUFS010000028.1:0-12929 GCA_049679255.1 Candidatus Rhabdochlamydia sp. | reverse complement strand
GATCTGAAATAGGCATTTTTAACATAAAAAGTACTATGAACTTTGAATTAACTTGATGAATTAACTAAATTTTTTGGAAGAAAATAATAAATCATATACTTAATATTGCAACCTGCTCAATGTGGGTTTGTATTAAATAAGGTTCTGATTCACAAAGGATCAGGTTGGTTTGGAGTCGATAAATATGGTAATCCTGCAGCCAGTTGGCTTATTGGCGACCCTGTATCTATACAGCGTACAGGGGAATATGAATGGCCGTTTCAGATTGTGAATCTCTATACTCAACAAGGTGCTTTTGCTGCTTTAGTTAACTTTGAAGCTAGAAATTTTGAACGTATGCAAGATAGGTTGCGAGACTTGCTTAACGTTTTAAAGGAAATACAAAACGATCTCTCTGCTATAAAGTACGATATAAAAACCATTAGGCAAGAAAATATCTTAAAAAGACCTGCTCCTGCAAATTAGTCAGATTTTTAAAACTGCGCGATAGCGAACTTTATTAGAGCGCAATTTTTCAATAGCTGTATTGACCTCTGCTAAGGAAAATTCTTCAACTTGTGGTTTAATCTTATGTAGGGCTGCAAACTTAAGCATTTTTTGAATGCCAGGTCTACTTGCGATATTACTACCACAGATGGTTTTTCGGCCATTGATTAAAGAACGATTGAACAACTCTATTTTTTCACTAGGAGCACCTACTATACATAATTTACCCTTGCTCTTTAGTAAATCTACACATTCTTCTACGTTTAAAGAGCCGTGAGTTGTGGAAAGAAGGAAATCAAAAGAATTTTTATGTAAAGCAAGTTCTTTTTTGTCAGTAGTGCAAAGAAAATGATGCGCCCCAAATTTTTCGGCTTCAGTTTTTTTTCCTAAGGTAGAAGAGATAGCAGTTACTTCACATCCCCATGCTTTGGCAAATTGTAGAGCGAGATGACCTAATCCTCCAATGCCTATTATGCCGACATGAGCAGTAGGAGAGACTTTATATTCTAGAAAAGGAGAGAAAACAGTGGCTCCGCCACATAAAAGAGGAGCTGCTTCTAACGATGTGAGGGTTTCAGGAATAGGAAAAGCGAATCTAGCATCTGCAATTATTTTTTCAGCATAGCCTCCAAAATGCCCTATGCAGGTAGCTATTGATTGACTACATAGATTTTCTTCTCCTTGATTGCACCATTCGCAGTTCATACAGGAACTACCTTGCCAACCGATACCTACTCTCATTCCAATTTCGAAGTTTTTTACTAGCTCTGCTTTTGCTGTGATTATTCCAATAATTTCATGACCTGGAACTAAAGGATAACTGGATATATGCCAATCATTATCAATTAAGTGAACATCGCTATAACATACCCCACAATGAGAAATATTTAATTCGATATCGTATTTAGAAAGAGGCTTTGATTCATATTCAAAAGGCTCAAGTAATCCTTTAGCCTTTTTTACGGCATATGCTTTAATCATAGATTTTCCTTGATTTTTTATATCTGAAACTTATTTTTGCATAAAAATATATTGAATTTCAAAGAGAATATGTTATAGTTTTTTTGTTGAAAAATATGTTGGGGTGTAGGGAGCATCCTCTATAAGGAATAATCTTCTTATAAGCAAGGTCCAGAAAATTTTTAGACTTTGTCAAAGTACTTTTATTTAAAACAAAAAGATTTAATATGAAACGCTTGTTCGCATTTACAAGTGGGTATTTCCACTTATGCTCTTTTTTATTCATCCTTTCCATTTCTGTTTTCTCCTATGAATCCTTGTTTGCAAGGCTTGTATATCCAGATTTCACATTATCAATGATGCGTGATGGGAATAGTCTCTATAAATACGAAGATGTTTTTATAAAAAAACAAAAAAAAGGAGATTTTTCTAATACAAAATATTTAGAGATATTTAGAAATATTTATGCGCGTAATATCATTAAAGCAAGAATGCTAGAAAGTGATTCCCTTAGAATTCCGCTTATCGTACATCAGATTTGGCTAGGAGGGCAAGTTCCTAAAAAATATTGTGAATGGATGAAATCCTGGGCAAATCTAATAGGTTGGGAATATAAACTATGGACAGATGATGATGTCAAAGAGATGATTTTATATAATCAAGAGCTCTATGATCATTCGAGTAATTATGGCGAAAAATCAGATATTCTGCGTTTAGAAATACTTTGGGAATATGGCGGCCTGTATGTTGATGTGGATTATGAATGTATGAAGCCAGAAATCTTTTATGGATTACATAAATCTTTTGATTTTTATATTGGATTTGAGCCGATAGAACATGGTCTTGTTTATGATATGTATAAAACGTGCAATGCTCTAGTAGGGGCTGCTCCAGGGCATCCTTTGATTCTGGATTTTATGGAACATATGAATGAAAATGCCATGGAGTACCAATATAAAACAGCTGTTGAAAAAACAGGGCCTGATTATTTATCACGCATAATTTTTGCTTATGAGCAAAATAATATCAATCATCAGTACAGAAATATGTATCTGCCTTGTACTTTTTTTTATCCTTTTTCTGCACCTGAAATAAGGACTTTAAGCCAACAAGAATTGTTGTTGCAGCTACCTTTAGAAACAGCAGCTATTCATTATTGGACTGGTAGCTGGATGGATGCACAAGAACCTCTTCCCTATTATTTATCAGAGGAAAATCTATGAGGGTTATTTCAAAATGGGTAAAGATTGTTATTTTTTCTCCCGAATCTCATGCAGATCAAATAAGAACTACTGCGGCTAAGGCAGGAGCGGGAAAAATAGGTAAATATTCTTATTGTAGTTTTTCTATAAAAGGAATTGGAAGGTTTCTGCCAGAAAAAGGGTCTGAGCCTTGGGTTGGTAAAAAGAATCAATTAGAAGAGGTAATAGAAGAGCGAGTTGAGATGCTCTGCGAGGAAATCTACATAGAGCAGGTCCTTAAAGAAATTAGCAGGGTACATCCTTATGAAGAACCTGCTATTGATATATATCCTGTTTATCAAAGAGACTTTTTTGCATGAGCAAATTAAATGCTATACAGGTGGGATTCCTTTTTTTTATATTAGCTTTACCTCTTTCTTTATTAGGCGAAGATGATAGTTGTCACCCAAGTCCTTTTGTGCTTATTACAGTCCCTAAATCGGGATCGCATATGATCTTAAAAGCTCTTTATCTTATAAAAGGGACCACTGCTTTATGGCATGCTGATTTTATACCGCTCAATTTATCGGACCAGCAATTTTTATATACACATTTTTGCGTTTCTTCTTCATTAGAAGAGGGCTATGCACAAATTCCTAGAATGAAGACAATTATTAATATTCGGGATTTAAGAGATGTCTGTATTTCCATGGTATATCATATACATGAATCTTTATGGCCTGGAATGAGTGCAGAGCAAAGAGAGGTTTTTAAAACTCTTTCTTTTGATGAGCAATTACTCTTTGTCATTAACTATGATTATGATGTGGATGAGGTAGCAGAATTTGCTCCTAATTCTCTACAAGTTTCTATTGTGAAAATTGCAGAACAACTTGAGAAATATTGCCAGAGATCGGATTATTTAATTTGTAGATATGAGGATTTAGTCGGTCCTAAAGGAGGAGGAACAGAAGAAGCTCAAATCAAAGAAATAAAACGTATTGCTAATCATTTAGATCTAAACCTTTCAGAACTTTTGTTAGAAGAGATAGCTTCTAAGCTCTATGGTAATGAATTTGACCCTTTTGGAAAGAAGGGTTTTGAAGATTTTGCAAGTACATTTCGTCAGGGAAAAATCCATGCTTGGAAACAGCTTTTTAAAGAGCAGCACATAAGGGCTTTTAAAAGGAAAATGAATAAAGCGCTTATTGCTTTAGGCTATGAAACAAAGGAAGATTGGTAAATCAATCTTGCACCAATATTACTTGATATCCTTTTATAAGAATTTTCCACCCTTTTTTTATGAGAAAATCGATAGCAAGTTTCCCTTTTCCTCCTCGGGGAAGCATGCAGTCATCGATCATAATTACACTGTTTTTATGGAGCTTTGGGTAGGCTGCCTGTACTTCTAAAAGGTGATGTTTTTGAGAAGCCAACGGGTTAGTAACTTCAAAATCATAGCTGTCCAAATAGAGAAAGTCTATTTGTTCTGAAAAATTATGTAGAAATTTTATTGAGTCAGAGCAAATAAAATAGGCATTTTTAAAATCCGGCTTTAAGTCTCTTTGTGCATTTAAAAGCGCTTGTTTGTCTATATCCACAGAATAAAATTTGCCGCCGTAATTATTGATATAATCAGTAAAAATTAAGGAAGAGCAACCATCTCCTGCACAATTAGTGCCTCCAAATCTAGAAGTTCCTGTTTCAACGATCCTTTCTAGTTTTCTATCTTGTATGAGCCTAAGGGCTTGTGCAAATGTATGATAACGTAAATTAAGGGGTTTAAGTTTTGTATTGAGATAGGCACATGCAGGCAATTCAAAAGATTCAGCTCTTATTTTTCTCATGAGATGAGCCTTTAAAGCGATAAGACGAGCTTTAATTCTAGCCATGCGAATAAAGCAATCCCACAAATAAACCATAAAATTCTCCTTAAAACTTGCATTAGAGTGCATTTTTTAAGTTAAAAATTCAACTGGTTTAAGAATTTTGAATGGTCAAAAGTTTAGGAGAATTTCGCTTAAAAAATGATTACAAAACTCTCTTGTGAAAATATTTAAATATAAATTTAATTAAACTATTTTATTAAATTAAAATTATATAAAAAAAAGTAATCTATAATTTTTAATGACTATAAATTATTATTTTGTATAAATTAGCTTTTCTGATTTTTTTATTATTAAAAAATAATTTTAATTTATATAGGATGTTTAACTTATGATATTAGAAAAAGAAAACGATACGGTTATTATTAATGGACACGATCTAACGACAGAAATTTTAAATCAAGCTGGGGAAAACGATAAATCTAGAGTAGAAATTTCTGAAGAGACAAAAAAAAAGATTAAAGACTCTCGAGAATTACTGGATCGATTTGTAGAAGATAATCGAGTGATTTATGGAGTAAATACAAGTTTAGGCGGTTTTGTAGATTGGCTAATTCCTATTAGTTCTGCTGGACAGTTACAAGAGAATTTAATTTCTGCAGTTGCAACAAATGTGGGGTCTTATCTTGATGATCACATAGTAAGAGCTACTATTTTAACAAGATTGAATTCCCTAGCTCGAGGCACTTCTGCTATTTCTTGGGCTAATTTTGATAAATTAATGCAAATTTATAATGCTGGAATTCTTCCTTGTATTCCTTCAAAAGGATCTCTAGGTGCAAGTGGTGATTTGGGACCTTTGGCATGTATTGCTCTTGTTGCTACAGGTAAATGGAGAGCAAAGTATCAAGGCCAAATCATCTCTGGCAAGCAAGCTTTAAAAGAGGCGGGTATTGAGCCTATGAAGTTAAGCTTTAAGGAAGGTTTGTGTTTAATTAATGGAACATCTGCAATGGCAGCTTTAGCATCCTCGCTTGTGGAGAAGGCAATCTCACTGATTAAAACCTACGATGTAATTTCTTGTTTAACTTTTGAGAGTTTAAAGGTAAAAAAGAAGCCTTTTCATCCATTTGTACATGAGCAAAAGCCCCATCAAGGTCAATTGATAACCGCTAAAAATATTTGGGCCATTTTACAAGATTCCCAAATGGCAGTAGATGAAAAATCTGTTGAAGAACAATTGCAGTCTTATGCGCATACACAGCCAATAGCTACTCAAGCACCTATTGAAGATGCTTATTCTATTCGTTGTACACCTCAAATTATCGGACCTATTCGAGAAAATCTTGAATGGATTCAGCGAGTGGTAACAAATGAGTTAAATTCAAGTAATGACAATCCCTTGATTCTTTGTGAACACCAAGAGATATTTCATAATGGACATTTTCACGGGCAATATATTTCTATGGCTATGGATCATCTTTCCATATGTATGACTACATTATCTAATCTTTCTGATAGACGTATTGACCGATTCATGGATAAAAATCATAGTAACCAATTGCCTGCTTTTTTATGTCTGGAAAATCCGGGTTTGCGATTAGGATTAATGGGAGGACAGTTTATGTCAGCTTCTTTAACAGCTGAAAACCGCTCTTTATGCAATCCTGTGTCTATTCAGTCTCTTACCTCAACTGGAGATTTTCAAGATATTGTTTCTTTGGGGCTTATTGCTGGTCGAAGAGCTCAAGAAATTTATGAAAACAGCTGTTATGTATTAGCTTTTGAACTGCTATGTGGAGTACAGGCTGCCGAAATTAGAGGTTCAAACCTTTTAAGTAGTGCTACAAAAGAGGTGTTTAACATGGTACGCAAGTATGTTCCTTATTTATCGACTGATCAATGCCTAACCGATTATTTAGAAAAGTTAGCAGATATCATTAAAACGGGGGCCTTATTACAAGAAGTGGAAAAAATACAGGGAAGAATACCATTTATGAAGGAATAGAGGGGTTTTAGCTTGAGAGGATAGTAAAAGTCTTGTATAGAAGTGAAGATTAAGCACTTCTCTTTAAGGTCTTCACATATGCCTACAGCAAAATCTTTTGATCAAGATTTTATAAAAGGAGTAGCATACATCCTACTTTCAACTATTGGGATCTCTCTCTTTGGGTTGTTTTCTAAGTTTGGATTGGATAATACTCCTTTTTTCTTAATCACATTTTTACGATTTGCCATTCCTTTTATTTTGCTTCTACCATTTTCCCTAGCCAAATATTCTGTTGTTCAACTTTGGAAAGCCACAAATTGGAGAATACAATGGTTGCGCAGCGGCTGTGTACTTGTGTACCAGTATGCTTTTTTTTACTTTTTACATCAGCAATCTTTGCTTGATGCTGCTGTTTTACAAAATACTTCACCCTTATTTATTTTAATATTTGAAAGTCTTTTTCATAGGCAGCGTTTAAATGTAATTGCTTTATTTAGTATCGCAATTTCTTTTATAGGGGTGCTTTGTATTCTGCAGCCAGATCTTGGAATGATTAGTAGAATTAGCTTGGTAGGGTTTCTCATCCCAGTGGCTTTAGCAGGTTCTCAAGTTGTCTACTCTCATCAAGTACATCATGCTCCTCAACAAAGTACATTGTTTTTCTTATTTTTTTTCTGTTCCATTTTTACTGGAGTTCTTTATCTTTTTTCAGGGGAATTATTTCATGCAAGCACTTATGGACATACAAGTAGCTTTGTACATTTATGGATTTTACTAGGTATGGGAGTGACAAGCATTTTCAACCAATCTTTTCGTGGATTTGCCTATCGATATGCTAGGCCATCTATTTTAGCCCCTTTCTCTTATGTAGCTCTTTTGTTTTCGGGTTTGTTTGATTGGCTTATTTTTAATCGGCTGCCTAACTTATGGTCTGGATTGGGTCTGGCTCTGGTTATTATAGGCAGCGTCATTCAGTTTTACGGTAAAAAGCGCTCTATTTCTTAAAATGAGTCATGATGTGAAAGAAATGTTTAAATAAAGAAGCATTTGATTAAAGATCTCTTGCTCTGTGTGATTGCAATCAATGGTATGAAGCAATTTAAGCTCTTGGTAGTACGTAATTAAAGGGGCTGTTTGCTTATGATACACTTGCAGACGCTCGCTAACCACTTCAGGCTGATCATCAGATCGATAAATCAAGTTTGCATGGCATATATCGCAAATCCCTGCTTTTTTTGGTGGAGAGTTAAATAGGTGATAAGGAGTATGGCATTTTGCGCAAATCAGACGATCTCGCAATCGCCTAATGATCTCTTGATCACTTAAATCTAGGTTAAAAACAAATGGCTCAATTTTATTTTGTGCAAAATAGGCTTGTAATTTTTCAGCTTGAGCTAAGGTTCGAGGGAATCCGTCTAAAATATAGCCTTTTTTGCAATCCGACGCGGAGATTCTTTCAAATAACATATGTAAAATAATTTCATCTGGAACTAGCTGGCCAATCTGCATATAGACATCTACTGCTTTACCCAGTTCTGTCTTTTTATGAATCTGTTCTCTAAGTAGGTCTCCTGTTGAAATATGGGTGAGATGAAAATATTGAGATAGATTCTTCGCTTGAGTCCCTTTTCCAGATCCAGGAGGACCTAATAAAATAAATACGCACATGTCAGTAGAAGATTCAGCCATAAAATACCAATTAAAAGTGGTTTGGGAAGAGGTTTATCTTAACAGAAACTTCTCTTTTAAAAATAACCTTTTTTGTCTTTAGAAAATGGAAAAAAGCCCAAAATTTAAAGGACTTGTACAGAAATTTTTTTGGCAGGTTGAACTTTTTTTCTATTAAATTTTATTTTTACTATTCCATTTTTACATATAGCTTCTGGACTTTTTGTTTCATCTACAGCACTAGGTAAAGGAATGCTGTAAGAAAATGAGCTAGTAGCCTTGCGGTAAAATTTTTTTTTATTATCTTTGGTTTCTTCTTTTTTAATGGCTTTAATCCAAAGAATTCCCTGATTTAGAGAAAGCTCTATCTCTTCTGATTTAATACCAGGAACATAAGCTTCTATATAAACATATTTTTCGTCTTCTGATATAGTTAAACCTGAAGATTCTTCAAAGGGATTAAAAAGAAACATTCCCCCTTTTTCCCCAAATAAAGGAAAGGGACTACTAATATGGGGAAAAAATTCATGAAGATGGTGGGTTAGTTTACGGCTCATAGACTTTAATTTGGTTAAAAATGTAATTTATAATTTTATATATATGTATACTAAATAAAAATAAACAAGAAAAAAGTATTGGATAAAAAGTGATGAGTTCTATAAAATATTAGATTTGAGATTGCAAAAATTCCTCTGTTAGAGGATTTTAAGGTCTCTTATTAAAAGGTTTATGGCAAAAGTAAAAGCATTCGGTATTTTAAGAAGCATTTTTTGGCCTGTTCATCGCTCTGAACTTAAAAAAGTTCTTTCCATGCTACTTTTACTATTTTTCATTTGTGTAAGTTACAGCGTACTGCGAAATTTAAAAGATGCGGTTATTCTAACAGCGAAGTACTCAGGGGCAGAGGTGATCCCTTTTATCAAGGTGTGGGGGATTTTCCCTGCTGCGATTGGAGCTACTTGGTTGTATACTCGCTTGAATCGCTATTTTAGTAAATCCGCTGTTTTTTATATTACTATCTCCTGCTTCCTTGCCTATTTTCTTGTATTTGCCTTCATTTTATATCCAAATAGCGAAAAATTGCATCTGCATGCGTTAGGAAATTGGTTGTCCACTGTTTTGCCAGAAGGGTTTCAAGGCTTAATAGCTTTAGTTCGCAACTGGACTTTCACCTCTTTTTATATAGTTTCAGAGCTATGGGCTACTTTATTGTTAGCAGTAATCTACTGGGGTTTTGTAAATGATGTAACGTGCGTAGGCGAAGCAAAAAGAACGTATGGGATTTTAAATATAGGTTCAAATATAGCCCCTATTTTAGGAGGATCTCTAGCTTTAATTTTTAGTAAGCCCTTTACCATTTCTTTTTTACCCACCAATGAAAACCCTTGGAGTCAGACAATCTATCAGCTTATTTTATTAATTGTGGTTTTAGGGATTGCATGCATGGGTCTTTATGCTTGGATTAATCGCTATGTATTAACCGACAAAGAAAGAAAAGAGCCCTGTTTGATTAAGCAAGAAATAAAAAAACGACTTTCCATTAGAGAGAGTATAAAGTACATTCTTCGCTCTAGGTATTTAGTTCCTCTTGCTGTCATTGTTTTAGGCTATAACATCAGTATTAATCTTACAGATGTCTTATGGAAGGCTCAATTAACAACTCTATTTAGCGATCCCAATATCATGCTTGAGCACATGAATAAAATAACCGTCGGAATTGGCATATTAGCTACCTGTGGGGCTTTATTTTTTTCTGTTTTAATTACCAGGCTTGGTTGGACTTTTACTGCGGTTATCACTCCAGCAATCATGACGTTGACCGCTGTTGGTTTTTTTACTTTTATGTTTTGCGCTGATTCATTGGCGGCTTTTTCAGCAGCTGTTTTTGGATTAGCTCCTTTCGCAATGGCGGTATACTGTGGATCCTTGCAAAACTGTTTAAGCAAGGCTTGCAAATATTCAGTGTTTGACGCTTCTAAAGAAGTAGCCTTTTTACCCCTTAGTAGTGAATCTAAACTCAAAGGAAAAGCTGCAATTGATGGTCTGGGCTCGAGTTTAGGCAAGTCTGGTTCTTCATTAGCTTATCAGGTGTTTATTATTTTAATGGGAAGTGTAGCACTTTCAGCTCCTTTTGTGGCTGGTGTTTTGTTTCTTATTTTATTAGCTTGGATTTCATCTGCTTTTTATTTAGGCAAACAGTTTAAACAGATGACTGCAACCGATAATCCCATTGTTATGCAGAGCCTTCCAGACTCTAATCTATAAAATCCCTTACGCCTCCATTTTTTTTATAAAACTTGCAAAAAATAAGTGAAACATCCATTAAATGTTTTAAGTTTAAGTCCAAAGCGAGTTATTCATAATGGGCAAGCAAATCATTCTAATTACAGGAATAAGTGGAAGAATAGGCTCAAAGGTAGCTGAGTATTTCTCTCAAGATTATCAAATTATTGGTTTTGATATTACTCCACCTGTAAATCAGAAGATGGTTTTTATTAAAGTAGATATTTCTTCTGATGAAAGTGTGCTCAAGGGATTTGAGCAATTGAAAAAAGACCATGGAGATAAAATAGTCTCGGTTATCCACCTTGCTGCTTATTATAGTTTTGCAGAACCAGAGAGCAAAAAATACGATCAAATTACCGTAAAAGGCACACAAAGACTTCTAAAAGGTTTAACCCATTTTCAATTAGAACAATTTATTTTTTCTTCAACCATGTTGATATATAAACCCACTCGGCCAGGAGTTAAAATAACAGAAGATTCAGCTATAGGGCCTTCTTGGGGATATCCTCGCTCTAAAACACAAACAGAACAGCTCATTCATGAATTGAGAAAAGGATTTAGTAGTGTTAATTTACGCATTGCAGGTGTTTACGATGATAAATGCCATTCTATTCCTTTATCCAATCAAATGCAGAGAATTTTTGAAAGACAAATAGAAGCTCATCTTTTTTCTGGTGATATTCATTGTGGATCTAGCTTTGTACACATGAATGATTTAGTAGAAGCTATCGGCTTATGTGTGAAAAAACGCAAAGAGCTCCCAGAAGAAATCAATCTGCTCATTGGAGAGGCTAAAACTTTTAGTTATGATGAGCTGCAAAAAAAGATGGCTTACTCTCTATATAAAAAAGACTGGACAACCTGGCGTATTCCTAAACCCATTGCCAAAATAGGTGCTTGGTTCCAAGATCATCTGCCGTTTATGAAGCCCTCTTTTATCAAGCCTTGGATGATTCAAATTGCAGATGATCATTATGAATTAGATATTTCAAAAGCAAAAAGGTGCCTAGGTTGGGAACCAACAGAACGCGTAGATGAAACTATTTTGAAATGGGCAGAAGAATTAAAAGAAGATCCAGTAGCTTGGTATAAAGAAAATGGATTGAATATACCCCATTCTCTAAAGAGAAAAGTACAATGAAAAAATTGTTTTGTTTTCTTAGCATGGCTTTAGGAATTTGGTTATTTGCTAATCCATTAACTTTTTCCTACCAAGACGACTTGCTCATGTATAGCGATTTTTGTACAGGATTGCTCATTACATTATTTGCTATAGTTTTTTTCTACACTGAAAAAAAGGGGTTTGCATGGGGCATAGCAGGGCTTGGTATCTGGCTAAAACTAGCTCCTCTTGTATTTTGGGCTCCTCAGTCCATTATTTATCTAAATGACACCCTAATCGGATCTTTAGCCGTTGTCTTTGGCTTTCAATTAGCAATGCCTGAGATCTCTTTTGAAAATACAAGTTTTTGTCCTAAAGGATGGTCTTTTAACCCTTCTTCTTGGACTGCAAGGGTTTTAACTATTGCTTTAGCTCTTATGTGTTGGTTTTTTTCGCGATACATGGCAGCGTATCAACTAGGATATATTTCTCAAGTTTGGGACCCCTTTTTTTTAGATGGGACAAGCAAAGTACTCAATTCCGATGTTTCCCATGCATTTCCTATTTCTGATGCTGGCTTAGGGGCTTTTGGATATACTTTAGAGTTTTTACTCGGATGGCAAGGCGGTAGTAAAAGATGGGCAAAAAACCCATGGCTTGTTTGTCTTTTTGGTTTTCTTGTTATTCCTGTAAGCATAATTAGCGTTCTATTAATTGTTTTACAACCTGTAGTTGTCGGTGCATGGTGTAGCTTGTGTTTAGCTACAGCTTTTTTTATGTCTATTATGATTTTATTTACTGCTCCAGAATTAGTAGCCACTCTTTTGCTTTTAAAAGAAGCAAAACACAAGCACTGTTTTTGGCAGACCTTTTGGCATGGAATACATGTAGAGGAAAAAAAATCCAAATTCTTAAAGCAGTCTTTTGGGATCACATTGCCTTGGAGTCTGCTTTTATTAATCGTATTAGGCATCTGGCTAATTATTAGCGCTTCTTATATAAACAGTGGTTTTTTAATTAATATCCATTACATATTAGGACCTTTAGTTGTCTTTATTTCTTTGATTTCTTGCGCGGAAGTACTTCGGGCATTGCGCTTTTTGAATCTACTATTTGGAGCTATCTTACTTATCACGGTATGGTTTCATCATGAGATATCTTTATTGGTTATCTTTCATAATCTTCTTTTAGGTTTTTTGATTGGCTTCTTATCTTTTCCAAAGGGAAAAGTTCTTGAAAAATATGGCTCTTGGCAATGTCTAATTTTCTAAAGTTACAAATTTTTTCCTCTATGAGAAAGTGAATAAAAGAGAGAAAATGGTTTGCGAAAAAAGAGGTATATTATGTATGTTGTTTACTTCCTTAAGCGTAAAAGCAATAGCGCAAAAGGAATAGGATCAACGAGATTGGTTCAAAAGATGTTTAACAGC
>JBAUFS010000027.1:0-4976 GCA_049679255.1 Candidatus Rhabdochlamydia sp. | reverse complement strand
GTTATTATGGGCAAGAAGATGTTTTAGCGATGATTTTACAATCTACGCCTGTAGATCAAAGAGAGATGAAGGGGAATCATGCATTGCATTTAGCTTGTATGCAAGGACACGCATCTTGTATCAAAATGCTGATAAAGGCTGGTTTCTCTTCCAAAACCTCTAATCGATTGGGAAAAACTCCTCAAGATCTTGCAAAAGATCAGGCGCTTGTTCTTCATGCTTTAAAAAATGAAAAAAGCACTTACCCAACTCCTATTGAGAAATTTGTTCAAGCGCTTAAGCAGAAAGCAGGTATAGAAAAAATACAACAATACATGGAACAGATTCCCCAAGGAGAAAAGATTTTTATCGATCTTGAGGGGAAAAAGATTTGGGGCACTCCCTTACAGCTCCTGATTCGCTTTTCTGAACATAAGTGGTTTATTTCACGATTACTAAATTCCCTTGAAATAGATCCCAACCTTCCTGATAGCGAAGGTAACACACTTGCTCATTTGCTGGTATTAGCAGGGATGAATTTGCTAGAGATTGATCAATTGCAATTGCACCTACCTAATCATCGAGGAGAAACCCCTTTGCACCTTGCTGCTAGCAAAGGGGACATAGAGATGATGGAAAAGTTGATGGAAAAATTGCCAAAAGAAGAGCTCAATGCAATGGATCAAAAGGGAAGAACTCCTATTTTTTCTGCTATTGAAAATAGACAGGTGGAAGCTCTTCGTTTGCTTATGGAAGCAAGCGCAGATCTTAATCATTGGGATGATCAATTAGTCACCCCACTTCTTTTAGCCTGTCAACAAGGTTCGTTAGCGATGATTCGGATACTTAATGAAGGTGGAGTTAACCTTAATCAAATAGGGACAGTGAAGAAATTGGCTGCTTTACACTTTTTAATAGGGAAAGGACAAACAGAAATAGCGCGTTATCTAATTATGCAAGGCGCAAACCCTCATATTTTGACAGGCGAAGGCATACCTGCTCTTCATTTAGCAGCAGAAATGGGAAATACAGAACTTCTTTACTTATTAAGAGCTAAAGGTGTTTCCTCGAATCTAAGAGATAAGGCGGGCTGGCAAATAAAGCATCAAGCTGCTGTTCATGGAAAGAATGCTGTCTTAGAGGCTGTTTCTGATTTGCAAAAAGGGCTTATGGATGCGTCTTTAGATACTCCTTTAGAGCTTATGGAGAAACAAAAAGATGCGTTTGAAGGGGCAACACCTTTACATCTAGCAGCCTATGCAAACCAAATAGAAACCGTAGATTGGCTAATTAATCAAGGGGCTAATCCGGAGATAAAAACCGCAAGTCAAAAAGACGCCCTCTTTTTTGCAACTCTAGGTTCTAGCACAGCTTCTCTTATTAAACGGTTTACTAAATATTCCTTTGCAGAGGATCCAAACAGCTTATTCACTGCATTATCTCACACCATTGCTCAAGATCATCTAGATGCAACAAAGGCTCTTTATCATTTAGGAGTTCCCATTAATGCATTTCTTTTAAATCAGAGTACAGGCTTACACATTGCCTGCTATTATGGGGCTTTAGAATGCACTTCCTGGCTTTTGCAGCAAGGAGCAGATCCTTTATTAGAAAATTATGACGTCAAAAATGCTTTTCAAATAGCTGCAGAAAACTCCTCGTTTGAGCAATTCAAAGCGTTGCTTGAATATGCCTCGATTGATTTAGATGAAGTTTTTCAAGTGGGAGCTGAGCCTTTAATACACCTTGCTACTATAAAAGGAAATATCAAGCATGTCATGCTGTTGATTGCTAAAGGAGCTGCTTTAGACAACATAAGTAGTTGTGGCTATACGCCATTTCATCGTGCAGTGAAAGCAAATCAGATAGAACTTGCTAAGCTGCTTCTTTTTTGTGGGGCTAATAGATACAAGCGACCAAGAGATGAGCCATTAGAAGAAATCATACAGTATTTGCCTAAAGAGAGCATTGATTTACTCAAGCAAATTTTAGAGGAATTTAGTGCTTTATCATTGGTTAGGGGTGAATCTAAGTTACATCGCGCAGTAAGAGGCCATTATTCCTTAGGGGTAAGAATGCTAGCTCAGACAGAAGACCTGGATCAACGTGATGCTAATCACCAAACAGCTTTAGATTTAGCTATTGAGACAAACCAAAAAGAAGTAATTAGATATTTATCAAACTTTTTTGAGCCAAGTATTTCTGTAGAGGGAGAAAATTTATGACAAGCGCGATATCTAGTCTTAATTCCCCAGTGTTTTCTAGTTTAGCTGCATATGAGAAGATGGGTTCTTTTGAAGAGAGTAGCTCAGAAGCTTTAAACTCGATGAGAAATTCCGACTCTTTGGATCTTTATCGCAAAGTTTTTGCCTATATTCAAAACACTTCTCAGCCTGAAGAAATCAAAATAGAGCTCGTTAGATTGATTATGGTGCTTGCTAGTCAAAGCGATAAAGAGGTTTCTTTTACAGATTATGAGGAATTGTTGAAAGAAGCTATGGGTTTTTCTGCCAAATGGGGCAGAGCATCTCTATTGTCCTTCCATAAGGATATAGAAAAGAGCACTTTAGGCGATCTACTATTAGTTTTTAGTTTAAGCAATCAAATAGAAAATACCGATTACATAAAAGCACAACTAGAGAGATTCAAACAAAAAAAGATAGATTTTATAGGTCTTCTGGAAGATCTAAAAAGCATAGAGTCTAAATCTAATCGGATTCCTGAGCAAAAAGAGCTTAAACCTATATTAGAGAGGTTTAAAGGAGAAGATCCAAATGTTGTTTTTCCTTTAGATAAAAGATTTTTAGCCGCGATTGAAAAACAATATGCAGTAGTAGAAAACTACTGTAGGGAATGGCAATATAAATGTTTAGGTTGGTTAATTAGTGAGGCCAATACTATACGAGCCAAAAAAACAGGTTTGCAAGAAGAGGCTATGTTAAAGCTGATCGCTATAGGGAGATTGGCTTTATATGATACGCATAAACTCTATCTCCACCATACCCAAGTTCTAGCTATATTAGGACAACTTTGCTATCCAAAAGGATGCATAGCTCAGGTAAAAACAGGAGAGGGTAAGTCGATGATTTCGACATTGCTTGCATTTGTCTTAGCCATGCAAAATAAATCCGTGCACCTTATTTCTTCTGAACGCTCTCTTTCTTTGCGCGATCAGTTAAAACTCTTCTCCTTTTTTCAGTTGTTTTCTATTAAAACCTCCCACATTTGTAACGATAACCCGGAGCAAAGTTGTTTTAAAGCACAAATACTCTATGGAACGGCTTCTGACTTTGAATTTGCCATCATGCAAGAAATGCTTCATTTAACGCCTTTATTTGAGCAAAAGGTAAACTTAAATAAACAGAAGCGTTTTGATTGTGTGATTGTTGATGAGGTAGATAACTTAACAATTGACACGGCGCGTAATTACGCAAGATTGAGCCATCCAGCTGAAGTTAGCTATACTTGGGTGTATTATACTATCTTAAAATATGTAAAAGAAAGGTTTGCAAAGGACTTAAGCGATGAACTGTTTTCTGAGTCTACCCTTCAAGATTTAAGAAGAATACTCCAAGGGTTGCAGCCGGTTCAGTTGAAAGATGATCAATTAAAAACATGGTTGAGGTCTGCTTTTTCTGCACTGTTTCTACTAGAAGAACAGAAAGACTACATTGTAAAGAAATCAATAGATAAAGAAAAAATTTTAGTGGTAGATGCAAAAAATACAGGGCGAATTATGCATGCTGTGCGTTGGGGAAAAGGGGTACATGAGTGTGTTGAAGCTAAACATAAAATGGAGCCAAAAACAGAAACTATAACTCCTCTTTCTTTGGCTCACTGCGTTTTGTATCCGATGTATGATTCTGTTTTTGGTCTTACTGGTACGCTGGGATCTCAATTAGAAAGAGAAGAAATTAAAGAAATTTACGGGATTGATAGTTTTGATACTCCTACCTACAATCCTTGTATACGTAAGGACAGCCCTGTTAAAATTCTTAGCTCAAACAAGGAATGGCTAGAGGCTATTTTACAAGTGGTCAAAGATTGCATTGCGCAAGATAGGCCTATTTTAGTTCTTTCTGAGACAATTAGAGATTCACAAATCATCGAAGAGCTATTAAAAAAAGAAAATATTCCTTTAGAAATGCTTAATGAAGTTCAGGAAAAAAGTGAAGAATCTATTCTAAATAGAGCAGGGATCTCAAAAGCTGTGACAGTTGCAACAAATACCGCTGGTAGAGGAACAGATATTAAGCTTACACAAAGAAGTCTTCAGCAAGGAGGACTACATGTTCTTTTGACCTTTTACCCCAATTCAGATCGAGTTGGAGATCAAGCGCGTGGTCGAGCTGGCCGTCAAGGAGAGCCGGGAAGTTCTGAAATCATTGTATTGCTAGAAAATCTTTCGTTAGATGATTCTATCAGCAATAGATCTCAAGAAGAAATAATACAATTGCTTGAGCAGAAAAGATTATCTCAGACACGCATAGACAAGCATGTGCATACATGTCTTGCAGATATAGAACGTTATTGCTTCTCTTTGGCAACTAAATTTTTTGCTGGCTTTGCACAATTTAGCCAGAGTTTTCATGAGGAAATCTTTGTAGAAAGATGTATTCAGGCCTTATCTAATCAAAAACTAACCAAAGATCCAAAAAAAAATCTTAACAGAAAAGACTTCCATCTGGCACAAACAGCTATTGAGTTAGCTACTAATAAGGCTGGCAGGGCTAAATGGAAGATCTTCTTACAGCAGGTTAGAGAGAGAATTAAAAGTAAAATGCTTAATCAATGGTCTATTCAATTCTATCAAGAAGTCGAAAAACTGGTAGGCGATTCAAATATAGAAGGATTTACAGCTATACAAGAACAAATCCAACAGATATTTGGAGAAAAAGGCAATTTTTTTTCTGATAGCTTAATAGCTATGATCATTGATTCTCGCATAAAGGAGATAATGGAGTTAAAGCAGAAAATAAGAACCCTTTATGACCAAC
>JBAUFS010000026.1:0-17485 GCA_049679255.1 Candidatus Rhabdochlamydia sp. | reverse complement strand
AAGCGGTAATAGCGCTGATATCAAAGCTTCCTGCATTGACTGTAACAGCTCCTGTGGAAGAGAGCGTTCCAGATCCAGAAAGGGCCAATGTCCCTGCATTGATCGTGGTCCCCCCTGTATAGGTATTCGCTCCGGTTAAGATTAATGTTCCCGTATCTGTTTTAGTTAACATCCCCATTCCGCTAATGATCCCACTCATCGTAAATATCTGAGAGGAGATTACATCGATAGTTCCTGTTCCTGTCATTGCAGCTGTTCTTGCAGAAGTAAATGTCCCTGTGGATTGCAATGTTCCTCCATTAAAAGTCAAACCGCCTGCTGGCACTCCAAGGTTATTATCTGCTCCTATGCTAAGTATTCCCCCAGTAAGAGTCGTTCCTCCTGTATAACTATTATTCCCTGAAAGGGTTAGTTGGGCTGTTCCTTGATTTACAAGTCCTCCTCCAGAACCTCCGCCTGCACCTTGGTCACTTTCAATAGCAGTAGAAATGGTTAAATTAGAAGACAGATTAAAAGTTAAAGTAGAGCCTGACATCATAAAAATGTCTGGACCAAAACTAGAGCCGTTTTGAAATCCCATTCCTCCTGTTGCTGTATTGCCAGACAAAGATAATGCATCTGAAATAGTGATTTGCTGTCCTTGGTAAATAAACAATGCACCTCCTAAACCAGCTCCACCTCCTCCTTCTGTATTTGTACTACCCACAGTACCATTACCACCACCAAAGCCTCCACTGCCCCCACTTCCCGAAGTACCACCAGCACTACCACCACCACCAAAGCCTCCATTTCCACCATTTCCGGTTCCACCAAAACCTGTACCTCCGGTTCCACCACCGCCTCCGCCAAAGCCTCCATTTCCACCAGAAGCCTCAACACCACCACCACCACCGCCACCAGTTCCAAAACCGCCATTACCACCAGCTACAGCACCGTTCCCACCAACACCACCAGAAGAGCCGTTAAGATTAGGCCCGCCATTTCCCCCTATGTCGAATGATACAGGATTACTACCATCCCCTCCCATACCGCCGCCGCCACCACCACCAGTACTGGTCGTACTTCCTATCATATTTCCATTGCCACCCAATGCTGTATTATTGGAAAAAGTAGTATTGCTCAGGGTTAGTGTTCCTCCGCTTAAAAGAAGAACCCCCCCACCGAATCCTCCAGCACCTCCGCCTATAGAAGCATTAGTGCTAGAGCTCCCATTACCCCCTTTCCCTAAACAGTTCTGTATGGTGACAGAATCAATGACATTTGTACCGACAGTCGAGGGTTGAAAAGCAAAAGAACGAAAGGAAGAAACCCCATCAATTACTGCATTGTTTCCAGTAATTACCACGGGGTTTGCAATCAGTGGTAAGTTTGAAGCGAGTGTTATAGTTCCCACTCCAGAATTGATTGTAATAGTATTCGACGAATCGCTAGAACTATTAAGGTCTAAAATAGCTTGTCGAAGACTTCCAATTCCAACATCTGCATTTGTCGAAACGGTAAAAGAGGCTCCCCATAATGCAGAAGAAAAAACGATTAAGCTATATAAGGCAAAAAACCCAATTAGACGCTGCAATCTCATAATCAATCTCCTGCATAATTAAGGTTTATATATATATATTTAAAAAAAAAGAAGTTGTTTTTTATGATTTCTGATTTGCTTTAAGGATTCATTTATACTTCAGGGCAAAATGGTTTAACGAAGTTTTTATTTTGAGAAATTCATGCAATAAGCAATAATTGATGCAAAAATAGGGTTCTTTTGAGAACGAACTACTTTGGTTGGGGACTTCTTAAATTACAGCTACAGGAAAAGAGAGTCGTTTAAGCCAGACTGTCTTTTTTTCTTTCTTTTTTAGAAAGAGCAATTAATTGCTTCTTTAAAGAAACCTATCAACTATTTAAATTTGCAGTAAAATTTTTGTTGAATTCAGTTAGAACTTCTTGTAAATCAGAAGGGTGAATATTCTTAAAACCACTAGAAACTTCTCTAATAGCCTCAGCAATTTCTAGATGATGGCCTTTTGACAATTCTCTAAATATTCTTCTTAAAGTAAAAAGAGAAACATTCTTAAAATGATCAAAAGCTATAAGGGCTTTAGCTATTTCTAAATGACCACTTTTTATGGCTTCCATAAACATTTCATCGTCTCTGAAAAAATTACGCTTAAATCTATCAGAGGCTACAATGGTTTTAGCAAGCTCTAAATGACCACCTTTCATAGCCTCAATCAAAGCTTTTTGCAAATTATAAACATTTTTAAATCCATCAGAAGCCATGATAGTTTTAGCAAGCTCTATATAGCCGCTTTTTATCACTTTTTCCAAAATTTCTATTAAGTCAGAAGGATGCATATTGTCAAAAGCAGCAGAGATACTAATGGCTTTAGCAAGATCTATATGCCCATCATTTATGATCTTGTTCAAAATTTCTGTTAAATCGGAAGAACAGATACTGCTAAAGCTATCAGAAGCTATCATAGTTTTAGCAAGTCCTTTGTGACCCGCTTTTATGGTCTCCATAAAAAGTTCTTTCAAATAGGGAAATGGATAAATACCCTTAGATTTATCAAAAGCTACTATAATAGATTCAACAATCTCTATATGACCATTTTTTATAGCCTCGATCAAAGTTCTTTTTAAATCAGAAAAATACATATCTTTAAGATTATTAGAAGCTATTATAATAACTCTAACAGTTTCTAGATCACCGTCTTTTATAGTCTCCATCAAAACTTCTTGCAAATGAGAAGGGCTCATATTCTTAAAGTTATCAGGAACCACAAAGGCTGCAACAACTTCTAGGTTACTATCATCCATCACATTAAAAAGATGCCTATTCTCAAAGTTGTCAGAGGTTATAAAAACTTTAGCAACTTCTGGATTACCATCTCTTATGATCTCTTTTAAAACCTTCTTTAAATGACAAGAATCCATATCTTTAAAACGATCAAAGGCTATAACAGCTATAACTTTAGTTGTATTCGATTCAATCTCATTACAAAAAGATACTAGACTTGGATAAATTTTATTTGAAGCTAGAAAATCGACTATATTTAGGCTTGTCACATTTCTTACCATTAATTAAAAAAGAATCGATGCTACTCAATCATTGCAAATAAAATCAAATAATTTTTCATAGTCCAAATCTTTTCTAGCAACTAACTCTTGCTGAATTCATGATGGGAAATCATACTGGTTAAAAACCAAAGGTATTTTTAAAATGCACTTACCCATTTTTGATTTACATAACGATTTGCTCTCTTTTCTGATAGAGCAAGAAAATAGATCTTTCTTAGATCCTCTTTCCCGCTGTTCTTATTTGCAAATGAAACAAGGGGGAATAGAGACCCAGGTACTTGCCATTTTTACAAAGAGATCACCAAATAGCATTGATTTGGCTCAAAAACAAAGCGAAAAACTACAGTGGTTATACGAGCACCCCTCCTATTTTTCTCCTATTTCTCAGCAGGCTCAGCCAACAGCTATATCTACAATTGCAGCTTTTGAAGGTGCCTCTGGATTTGCAGATGAAGACGAGCCTCTTGCAATGAGTTTGCAAAGACTGGCTAATTATCAAAGTAGAATCGGTCCTCTTTTTTATATTGGTATTACTTGGAATGAAGAAAATCGTTTTGGAGGAGGATCTGACACTTCCATTGGCCTAAAACCCGATGGTTTCCATTTACTAGAATGGTTAGATAACCGTAAAATTGCCGTTGATTTAAGCCACGCTTCTGATGCTTTGGCTTATGATATTTTAACCAAAATTGATCAAAATAACTGGCGCATTCCCCTAATCGCCAGCCATTGTAATTTTCGCAAAGTTCATTTTGCTATTCGTAATCTTCCTGACGAACTGGTGCATGAGATCATTCATAGAAAGGGTCTTATCGGATTAAATTTCTTTGCTCCTTTTGTCCATAAAGAAGACCCCAATGGCTTAATTCAACATGTAGAATATGCGCTTACGCTCAACGCAAAAGAAGCTCTTTGCTTTGGTGCTGATTTTTTCTGTGATAGAGATGCATCTAATCTACAAGCTAAATATCCAGGACAATCTTTTTATCATGTACCCTATGATACAGCGGAGTGCTATCCCCTTTTATTGCAAAAGCTAGCTTTAAAATTAGAACTGCCTATTTTGCAATCCATTGCTTACGAAAATGCTAGGACCTTTTTAGATACTCAGATTTTGGGAATGACTACTTCTGGAACTTGATTTTTAAGAACATCAAATTGGCGGGCTAGTTGGAGCGTTTCTTCTTCAGAATGTCTAACCGATTGAATCTCTATCCTAATTTGCTCTCTTTTATGCATCCAATCCCTTAATAGAATTTTACGCAGAACTTCTAAAAAACCTTCTTTTGTTTTATTTAAGTTGATTTTACGCTGTAAAAGCTCAGATAAAAGCTTTTGCTCTTCAGGAGCATTTAAGCTACTACCAATTGCTAAAAGATCAAAGCAGCCTGATTGGTGCCCCTCTAGCAAGGATACATAAAGTCTCCAAGCGCTTGGCACTCGAAAATGATTTTGTTTTAGATTAGCTTTTGCAATATCGACAATCTCTGGATATTGAGAAGATCCCATTAATAACCAACGCAGTAAATCAAGCTCTAAAATAAGATCTCCATCTACCTCCTGTAAACGTATCGATTCTTGCTTAGAAATAAATAGATCGGGCATACAGATCTGATTCATTCCAATACTAGCTTCTGGTACCTGAGCAATCTCAGCTAATTTTCTTAAGCTCTCATGTATGAGCACCGGCTGTTGCCAATTTTTAATTTGATCTACTATTTGATTGACTACTTGATTTTTTTGCGAAGGAATTTGCAGGTCGTGATCTTTTGCTAAATAGAAAAATAAGAAATTTAAATAATCTGAGCTAGTCTCTAAAAGATGCGCAAAATAGCTAGGTCCTTTTTCTCTAAGCAATAAATCGGGATCCTTTTCCTTTTCTAAAGCAATTACTCGAGTATCGATCCCATTTTTTTGAAATAGGTCCCCTATTTTTTGTGTCGCAGTTTGGCCTGCTTCATCGGCGTCTAAAGCCAAATAGATTTTCTTAATGCCAAGCTGAAGCAGCTCTTTAACATGTTCTTCTCCAAAGGCTGTACCTTGAGCTGCAACCACATAATCAAAACCTGTGTCAATTAATCGCAAAGCATCAATTTGTCCTTCTACAAGGATTGCGGTTTGTTGTTTTGCAATTCTCATACGACAATAACTCAATCCAAATAGCACACGAGATTTTTTAAATAGAACGGTCTCTGGGGAATTGATGTACTTACCCCCAAATGTATTTTGTTTATATTTACGGGCAGAAAAACCAATTACCGCACCTAAAGAATCCAGAATAGGAAAAGTAATTCTTTCACTAAAAAAATCTCGTTGTTTTCCTCCAGATTGTTTGATTAGACCAGCTTGTAGCATGATGTCTTCTTCAGTACCACATATATGTAAATACTGGATCAATAAACTATACTGCTTCGGGGCATATCCTATTTGAAAACGACGAATAAACTGCAGAGTGATCCCTCTTGCATATAAATAGTTAAGGGCTTCTATTCCTTCTTCTGTATATAATAATAAATAATGATATAGCTCGCTTGCAGAAGCTAAGGCCGCCTTTAATGCAATTTTATTAGGGGTTTTTGTATTTCCTTTTTCCTCTTCTTTCTCCAAATGCACTTGAAAACGCTCAGCAAGGCTTTCCACCGCTTCGGTAAATGACATTCTTATATGAGTCATTAAAAAAGAAATAGCATCTCCATGAGCCCCACATCCAAAACAATGGTAGTGAGAACTACCTTTTTGTATCATAAAAGAAGGCGTTCTCTCTTCATGAAAAGGGCATAGTGTTTTATAAGTAGACCCGCTTCTTTGAAAAGTGAGGTGAGCCGACAATACTTCGAATAAATCAATTTTATGGCGAAGCATCTCCAGGCTGTCTGAAGTAAATAAAGGCATAGGATTTGTAGATTTACTGCTTCTTTGGTTTATTCAAGTTTGCAGTAGTTGACTAAACTACGTCAAGGTTTTCTGTCTTTACTTAAAAAAGTATAGGATAAAATTTATTTAAGCTAGGGGACTTTACAAATATATTTAAGACGATTTGAAAAATCACTTTATCTAAAAATCAAATATCCTTTAAAAATTTTGTTAAACAAACTTTTGTGAGGCAAAATGGATAAATTAGAAGAATTACTACTTAATTCTTTATCTAAAGAAGAAAAAGCTACTTATTTTTCTCAAATAGGAACAATGCAAGACTCCTCTTTAACCCAGCTAAGAGAACAGATTAAAAATGTGATGCTTCCTCTACTGCTAAAAGTATTTCAACTTAAAATTCATATAAATAAAGAGATCGTGCTTGATACACTACCCATTACAGAAAGTGATGGGGAGTCCATTGTTCATAAGTTGAAACTGCTAGATAAAGATATCAAAACACTAATGATGTGGTGTCAAGCATGTATCAAACAAATTCAAGAAGCTCTTAATATAGATCCTCAAAACTCTAGATTTAAACAGTTGTATTCTGATTCCCTAGACCTTTCTAATAAACGCTGGTGGTATAAATTCTGTAAAAAATTAAACAATAAAATTGATGAAGTTTAGGCTTTATTTCTCAATAAAACCTTGCATTCTCCTGCCTTAGCTTGGATAATAAAGAGCTTCAAGCGAGGTATTAGAAAATGAAAGAAGAAAAACCCTCTTCCATGATGGCTCAATGGCATCATTGTAAAAAACAAGCAGGAAATGCTTTGTTATTATTTCGCCTAGGGGATTTTTACGAGGCTTTTGAAAACGATGCTGTGCTTTTATCAAAACAACTGGATATAACGCTAACTAAAAGACAAGATATCCCTATGGCAGGAATTCCTTTTCATACAAGCGATGCTTATATCGACAAGCTTGTAGCAAAGGGATATCGCATTGCTATTGCTGAACAACTAGAGGATCCACAATCTGTTAAAGGAATTTTAAAACGAGAAGTCGTCAAGATCATTACTCCAGGAACAATTGTTCAATCCAATCTATTATCTGCAAAATCCAACAATTTTCTCAGCTGTTTCATACAAATTAACGAAGCCTTTGGTCTTGCTGTACTCGATGTTACCACTTCTGAATTTCGCGCTATGGAATTCGAAGATAAAAAGCAGCTATTTGATGAACTAAGCCGCATCCAACCCAAAGAGCTTTTGCTTCCTCAAAAATGGATGTCTCAACACCCTCATTTTCTCGAAGAAATAGATCGTCAATTTAAACCAGCTATTCATGTAAAAGAAGCATGGCATTTTGAACACAAACATGCTTGTGATGTGCTTTTAAGGCATTTTAAAGTTGGTAGTTTAGATGGTTTTGGATTAACAGGTATGGTTGCTGCTATTAATGCTGCTGGTGCTATTTTACATTATGTGCAAGATGAACTAAATCTTCCGATTCAACATATTAAGAGTATAAAAAAAGAACATTCTTCATCTTACATGCTACTAGATCGAACCACTCAAAAACATCTAGAGCTTTTTCAATCAATCCAAGATGATTCCTCTCATACCCTGCTGCAAGTGATTGATTATACCCTAACCCCCATGGGTGGACGCCTACTTAAATACTGGCTTGCACACCCTTTATTGAATCCTACTGAAATTCAACAAAGACAAGATGGTATTGAGGAATTTTTATCAAAATGGCAGCTAAGTGAACAGATCTTTGAGCATTTAAAAGAAATTCGCGATTTAGAACGTCTGATTATGCGCATTGAAACCGATTATGCAACTCCGCGTGATTTGGGAGGTTTTCGTCTTTCTTTAGAACAAATTTCCCCTCTTTCCCATATTTTTGAAAATCATTTCTCGAGTCAATTGATTACTAAAAATAAAACAAATTTAAAAGATGTTTCAAATCTTGTACAACTCTTGCAAAAAGCGCTTATAGATACACCCCCTTTAAAATTGAAAGAAGCTGAGATATTTCGCGTAGGTTTTTCAGAAGAGCTTGATCACTTACAATCCATCAAAAAAGACTCTCATAATTGGATTGCTCAATATCAAACGCAATTAAGACAAGAGACTCAAATCAAAAATCTCAAAGTAGGATATACAAAAGCCTTTGGCTTTTTTATTGAATTAAGCCGTGGAAAGACAGAAAAAATCCCCTCTTCTTTTCAAAGAAGACAAACCTTAGTGAATGCAGAACGCTTTACAACCCTAGAATTAAAAGAATATGAACATAAAATACTACATATAGAAGAGCGTATTTGCACACTAGAATATGCATTGTTTACGCAATTAAAAAAACAAATTGCAGAACATGCTTCTTCGATTTATCTCATTGCACGCGCAATTGCTGAAATCGATGTGATTTGTTCATTAGCGCAGGTAGCAAAACTTCAAAAATATATAAAACCTACTGTTAATTCCAGCGATCTATTTCATGTGGAAGAAGGGCGTCATCCAGTTATTGAAACCGTTATGAAACAAGAACTATTTATACCCAATGATGTTTTTTTAAATGCCACAAGTCATCGGCTGCATTTAATTACAGGACCCAACATGGCGGGTAAATCCACGTTTATTCGTCAAGCAGCACTAATTGCAATTCTTGCACAAATGGGCAGTTTTGTTCCTGCTAAAAGCGCTACCATAGGTATTATTGATAAGGTTTTCAGTCGGATTGGAGCAAGTGATGACTTAGCAAAAGGGCTTTCGACTTTTATGGTAGAAATGACGGAAACCGCAAATATCCTCAATAATGCAACAGATCGTTCTTTGGTGATTTTGGATGAAATTGGTCGAGGGACTAGTACATATGATGGAATTTCTATTGCATGGTCTGTTGCAGAATATCTATTAACCCAACCTGGAAAGCAAACCAAAACCTTATTCGCTACTCATTTCTGGGAATTAACCGAATTAGAGCAAAAGATTCCTGGAGCTATAAATTATAGCGTCTCTGCCCATGAGTCTGAAAACAAAATCGTATTTTTGCATAAAGTTATAAGGGGAAGCGCTGATAAAAGTTATGGTATTCACGTAGCTCGTTTAGCAGGATTGCCCTACTTAGTAGTCAAACGCGCACAACAAATGTTAAAGAGCCTAGAGCAAACATCTGTGAAAATGACCAAACCCAAAGCTGAAAAACAACTCTGTCTTTTCATAAATTCAGAAACAGAAAATAAACCAGATATTTTAGAAGAGCTTAAAGAAATCGATCCAAATAATCTAACTCCTCTAGCTGCTCTACAAAAACTCATTGACTGGAAAGAGAGAGTAAAATAATGGTTTTTGACCTTAAACAACTTGATGTATTCCCTATACAACCTGGTGTCTACCTAATGAAAGACAAAGCGGGCAGGGTAATCTATGTTGGAAAAGCTAAAGTACTTAAAAATCGTTTAAAACAATATTTCTCTCTTAGCGATACCAGAGCCATGATTCCGCTTTTGATCACACAAATTGCACAAATCGATACAATTGTAGTTTTTTCTGAAAAAGAAGCTCTGCTTTTAGAAAATACTTTGATCAAGCAACACAAGCCTAAATTTAATGTACTGCTCAAAGACGATAAAACCTTTATTAGTCTATGTGTCAATATAGATCATCCATGGCCTATGCTACGCCTTATGCGTTATAAAGGAGTTATAAAAGATAAGGGCCTTTACTTTGGACCTTATACAAGCGCTATTGCAGCAAGAGAAATTTATGAATTATTAAATAAATTATTCCGTTTGCGTCAATGTTCAGATAGTGAGCTTAAAAAACGTACTAGGCCTTGTTTACTTTATGAAATGAATCGCTGTCTTGCTCCTTGTGTTGGTTTATGCACTAAAGAACAATATGATGAGCAGGTACAAAAAGTGATCTATTTTCTAAAAGGAAAAAATCAAGATATTCTCCCCGAGCTCTATGCACAAATGCAACAAGCTTCTGATCAGCTACAATTTGAAAAAGCGGCTTCTCTACTTAAAACCATTCGTCATCTTGAACATGTTTTGCAATCCTCTACAGCTAGTTATCATATAGAATCTACCGATTCTATAGGGATCTATCGCCAAGCAGATGAAGTAATCCTTTTTCTCTTATTCTTACGCCAAGGAAAATTAACCGGCTCTATGCACTATGCATTTTCTTCTGTTATTGAAGATGATGATGAATTGCTTACCTCTTTCATTCTACAGCACTATCAAAACAGTAAAAATCTTCCAAAGGAAGTCCTAACCCCTATCCAGCCCTCTTTGGCTTTAATAGAGATTCTCAAAAGCACCTGCAAGATCCAGTTATTCTTTCCTAAAAAAGGAGAAAAATTAACTTTATTAAAACTAGCACAAGAAAATGCCAAAAGTACTTTTAAACAGGAAAAAGATGAAAAACTCCTCAAAGAAAAAATGTTACTCGATCTGCAAGAAACCCTGCAGCTTAATCGCTATCCTAAAAGAATTGAGTGTTTTGATACCTCTCACTTAGCAGGTAGTGATTCTGTAGCCTCTGTAATAGCTTTTACAGATGGAGTTAAAGATACTAAATATACAAGACTCTATAAAATCAAAACCCAGCATACAGGCGATGATTATGTCTCCATGCAAGAAGCTCTTTTTCGCCACCTATCCCGTGCTAAAGCAGCAGATGACCTTCCTGACTTAATCATCCTTGATGGAGGGAAAGGGCATCTAACCATAGCGTTGGAAGTATTTAAAAAACTCGATATAGCTTCCATAGATCTAATTGCACTAGCTAAAGAAGCCTCTCGTCATGACAAAGGAATGAGCCAAGAAAAAGTATATCTCCCCTATAATCATGACCCCATATTACTCAATCCTAGATCCTTTCTATTATTGCTCTTACAAAAAATCCGTGATGAGAGTCATCGCAAGACAATTGCCTTTCATCAAAAAAGACGTAAGAAAAGACTCATCTCTAGTGCTTTAGACCACATCCCCGGCATTGGTCCCATCAAAAAAAAACGGCTTCTTACCCACTTTGGTAGCATAGAAAGAATCAAAAAAGCCTCTATCCAAGATCTTCTGCAAATCAAAGGAATTACTCAATCTGATGTAGATGCTCTGCAAAAAGGGCTTAAATTCAAGTTAGCAAAATAAGTTATCTAATAAACATGCTTAAAATTTTCCCTGTACTAATTAAGTGAAAAATATTTATAATACATTCGTATTTTTTGATTTTAGAGTTAAGGAAATGAGATAATGATTGCTGCAAACGAATCCCGGTTTGTTCTAAGAGTTAATCAATTAGACCAACCTCTTGGTCTGATTGAAAAATATGAAGCTCATCGCAAGGGGCTCTTACATCGCGCTTTTTCTGTTTTTCTTTTCCGTCATTTTAATTCCTCTTTTCAATTGCTTCTTCATCAGAGAGCTTTAAAAAAGTATCATTCGGGAGGACTATGGACCAATACTTGTTGTAGTCATGCTGAAAAGACCACTCCTCTTGAACAAACTGCTAAAAATAGACTAAAAATGGAGATGGGATTTTCTTGCAAACTTGATCTAATCGGTTCATTTTATTATAAGGCTAATGTTGGTAATGAAATGATAGAACATGAAATTGACCATGTCTTTATTGGCTTACACAATCCACGCTTTATTCGACCTAATCCTCAGGAAGTTCAAAACTATAAATGGTAGATGTGGAGATCCTCCAGAGATTGCCTCAGAAAAGCCGAGAAGAGTTCACCGTCTGGTTTTTTCAAGGCCTTGAATTAGCTTCTAACTTCATCAAAATATTTCCTATAGAATAAAGCAATGACATTTTCCGCCTTTGTCTTCTTTAATATAGTTATTAGGGCATCCTTAGAGCAAAAGCTATTCACTCTTGCTATGAAAACCACTAAAACGTTCTACCAAACTTCTCTTCAAAAATTAATTCAAGGAGATTCTTTATGACACCCATTTTGGCTACTTCAGCCAATGTATTTCCAGAGTTTGAACCTAAGACCCAAATTTCAACTATCTTTTTAGAACATGATAAACATCTTTTATTACTAAAACGATGTCACAAAGAAGATCAGCCCAATATCTGGGGCACTCCAGGAGGGAAAATAGAAAGAGGAGAAGAACCTTTACAAACAGTTTTACGTGAATTAAAAGAAGAAACTCAGATTAAGCTTGCTCCTGATGAAGTCGTTTATCAAGGTCATCGTTATGCAAGAGTTCCTGAATGTGATTATATCATGCACATATATTATGCTGAAATAAAAGAAAGACCAATAGTCCTACTCGACCCTAAAGAACATTCAGAATATGAATGGATTTCTCTTTACGCATTTAAACTAATGCCTCTTTTAAAAAGTCAAGATGAGGTTTTTGATATTTTATATGGCGATCGTATTTGGCAAAAAATTAATCCAGTAACATCTGGACAGCAAGTGCAAGACTTAGCAACTCTTCTCTTATGCAAAGGAAATAGAACTTTAATTTTTAATAATGAGCGACGCTTTTCCCTTAATTTGATTGGAACATCTGGATCTGGAAAAGGTACACAAGGAGAAATGTTATCGAAGTTATTTGGCATTCCAACCATCTCTATAGGAGATTTATTTAGAGATGAATTCAGAACAAAATCAAATCTAGGCTGGATCATTCAAAATTACGATGAACATTACTACCCTGATTATTTACCTGATGAAGTACCAATTGGAATGATAGCTAAACGATTAGCAGAAGAAGACTGTAACCAAGGATTCATCCTAGATGGATTTCCAAGAACCGAGAAGCAAGCAGATATAATGCGCAAGGTTCTTCTAAAAACAAATGACTTTCATGTGCCTCTCTTTATGAATGTCTCAGAAACAGATATTTGGGAACGACTTCCAGGAAGATCTATTTGTTCTAACTGTGGTCATCAAGTACGACAATTTGATGAAACTCTCTGGCCTGGGTATTGCCCCATTGATGCACGTAAAGGTAAGATGATAAAACTAGAACAACGTTCTGAAGATATGGATCGAAAAATTGAACGTCGTTTAAAAATGTTTAGAGAAAATAAAGATGAAATTATTTCTACAATGAATCTTCGAGACCCTGTGCAGACTTTTAACTTAAATAATACAATTTCTCCCAGAGAAGTTTTGCATCAACTTTGCGATCATATTCAGATTTGCTTAGATCAATTAGATCAACAAAAAAAGTTCAAAATTACGCCCTCTGAATAAAATGTATCCCGTAATATTAAAATGTAAAATTACTAATCCATTCTGTAATTTTCTCTTAAGAACCAAAAAAGATAAAAGTAGTTTTTATGCATAATTTGAAAGAATTTACGCTCTCCGAGCCTGTGCTAAATTTACAGACAGAATTTCGGGAGCAAGGATATCTCTTCCTTCGATCATTTTTTCCAATAGATTTAGTCAAACAAGTAAGGAATCGAGTTATACACATCCTACAATTAGAAGGATGGGGGAAATCAGAAAAAGAAAAATTCTTTGCAATAGAACCAGTGCGACGAATTAACTCTCATTCTTTCTACCAGTGTATGAGTCGATTAATGCAAGAAGAGCTTTTACATGACCTTTCAGAGTATCCTCCTTTAAACTGGCTTTTAAGCGCATTACTAGGAAATCCTGTCTTCTGTCATCCTCAAAAAATGGTGAGAATTACCTATCCCTATTCTCTCAACCCTAAAGATCTAGTACCCCCACACCAAGATTTATTTTATGTTAAAGGAGAACGCGATACTTTCACAGCATGGATTCCTCTAGGAGATTATCTTCCTGAACAAGGTGGTCTACAAGTAGCTTCTCGAACACATAAACAAGGATTATTTCCTACCCATCAAAATGATGAAGGACGTTTTGGATGTAGCGCAATTAAAGAGCATTTAACTGGATTCTTGTGGCATAAGGCTCATTATCGATTAGGCGACCTCCTTATAATGCATTCTTTAACTCTTCATCGATCAAGTATCAATGAAGATGCACAATTTCGCCTTTCTCTTGATTGTCGTTTTTCTTCTGCTTTAGGGAGCATTAATGAAAACCAACTCTTACCTCCCTATTACCCTCATGTCCCTTGCTGGAAGATATTATCTCACAATTGGAGCAATACCAATCGTTTTCTTCTTCCTTCAACTATTCAAGTTCATAAAAAGGAAAAGGAACTTAATGAAGTTTTAACAACATCAACTCGATTTGCAGAATGACAAAAAATCCTCTCTAAGTATAAGCATTAGAAAAACACGGAAAATAAGAAACTAAGAGTTAATCTCCCATCCATATTTTCTTCAAACCATGATTCTGTAATCCTTTCTTAAGTACAATTACAACATGCCTAAATAGGTTAAAAAATTATTTACCATAACCTTGCTCAGTGTTACTCTACACAAACAATTATTTTAGGATCTGAATATGTTTAGCTTAGAATCTACTTTTAACTGGAAGGTTCATCTTTTATCTAATGGATGCCGTATTGCCTCTAATATCAATCTTCCACTTTCAATTGTGCTAAAAAAAATTCATCTTTACGCTCATTCAAACGAAAAATGCTCTCAACCGATTCCAGATGATTTAGTTCTTCCTAATCAAATCATTACTCGAATTCGCTATCAATCAAATTCACCATTTATTCTTGAATCTAATTCTTTAGGCTATCAAGTCCGCAATGAAATAACTGGCGAAGCCATTCCCACAGATTTTGTCTTGCTCCCTGGTTTTGCTAGCTCTGTTGTTTCTGGATTACCTATCTCTTCTATTTGCTCATTGCTTGGTTCTGATTTACTAGGTATTATCCCTAGTAACTATTGTTTCTATTTTCAACAAGGAACACAATGTCGCTTTTGTGAAATCCTTCCTACCTTTAAAAAAGAAGTAGAATACTCAAAAATCTTTAAAAGTCTTGATGTTATTGAACATTCAATTTTAACTGCATTGAGAAACGAAGATCGTTTACGATTTATTGCTATTACAACTGGTAACATTCATAGCTATGATTTTACAGTCGATTATTTTGCCCAAATTGGAGAACGACTTCAAAAAGATCCTATTTTCCAAAAAGCAGAACAAGTGCTGGCCACTTTAATGCCCCCTGATGATTTATCCAAAATTTCACTTCTTCGAGAAAGAGGATTTACAAAAATTAATTTTCCATTAGAAGTTTTTGAACCAGCTCATTTTCGTGTTGTATGCCCTGGGAAAGCTAGTTATGGCTATGAAAAAATCATAAAAGCTCTAGAAACTGCTGTTACCATATTTGGACCAGGTAATGTCTACACAAATTTTGTATATGGAATACAATCTTTAAACTCTTCTTTAGACCCCTTAAGTTATAACCCTGAGCAAGAAAACATCCTTTCTCTACAAGCTGTTAAAGAAATGTTGTCAATTTCAGTCATGCCAGATTTTACTCTCTATCATTATGGGGGATATAATTCGATTGGTAAATTGCAACTCAATACAAATTTCACCTCTTCCTTTTTTCGTCAATGGGGTGAGCTTGTGCGAGATTCTGAGATCATTCCTAATGAACAACAAGCTGTGCTTTTTAGCCCTCTTTCTCTTTCCAATACGCTTTTTAATGACGGCTATCGATTAGCCATTCAAAAGAAAGAAATATGTACTTAAATCAAATTATACTCGCAATCTGTTCCTTTCTCCTGGGAATAACCGCTAAGTATGCTGACCTGGTCAATGAGCATGGTCTGAAAGAGCATTTTAAAGGTGCAGGTATTCTTTCTGGATATATTTGGGGATTAGCCGGAATAGGCATACTATTTTTATCCCCTCTTAGCGGTCTTACATATGTAGCACATGTTCTGTATTGGTTTTGGCGTGTCAAATTGGAATACCCAAATCACGCACTGGCAGGAGTCATTATGCTTTTGTCAGCCTTTTTTTTCCGAGGACAATTTCTCCAAGAATATCGCTGGGATTTAGTAGCCATTTTTCTAGCTTATTTGATCAGCGGTTATATTCATACTTATTTTAAAGAAAAATATCCAGCTTCTGCCCCCTTTTGGCGTTTACGATTTAGGATATATATAATTCCCAGTATATATGCAATATATGTGAAAAGTTGGGATCCGATTATTGCTACAGGCTTTGGGATGGCTGGCTGCGAATGGGTCACATTAAGTTTCCGTAACTACCGGGAAGATCATCGAAAATCTTCCAAAAATTACAAATAAATTATGAAAATTCCTATTCGTAAAACCCCTTTCTATTTTCTGCGACATGCTCAAACAGATCACAGCATTTATCAGCTTTATGATGATCCAGATGAAGTTCAGCTTAATGAAAAAGGCATTAAACAAGCATTAGAAATTCAGTCTATTCTTGCTCATTTACCTATTACTACTGTTTGCTCTAGTCCTTTACTTAGAGTTCAGCAGACCAAAGAAATTGCTTTAAAAAATAAAATATTCAAAGATATAATCTTAGAAGACCTTCGAGAATGCCCAAGTATGCTTTGGGATCTCTTTTATGCATCAGAACTGCGTTCTTTAACGATTGAAGAATGGGAATTGGTCCAAGAATTCATTTACCGAGTAGAACGAGGTCTTAAACAAGCATTTCAACAAGAAGATCCCCTTCTTCTGATTGCTCATGGAGGTACCTATTGGGCTCTTTATCATCTTTTACAATTGGAAGGTAATCAGAAGATTAATAATTGCATTTTAGTAGAATTTTTTTTGGATCAACAAAACACTTGGAAAACTAAATTTATCTCTTAACTCTATGGGGAGCTTTTATCCTAAAAACCCAAAGAGTTTTACATAAGCAGGATTACCTTGCCTTTTCATCTTACAATCTTTGAAGGTGTCCCTTAAGTTGCATTTCCTCTTGCAAAGGATCACGTAACTTCTTACCCATTTTGGCAGTATAGAAAGAATCAAAAAAGCCTCTACCCAAGACCTTTTGCAAATCAAAGGGATTACCCAATCTGATGTAGATGCCCTGCAAAAGGGCTTAAATTCTCATGAAAAAACATACTAAAAATTGACTACTGAAGGCTCTTCCAAGGTGTATTTTCTCAAAGTTTCTATTTGTTCTCTAGGCAAATCAGTAGCCTGAACGATTAGATCGATTCCATAGTCTGCTTGCAATAGACGTTTTGCTACTTCAATTTTACCTTCTTCTTTACCTTTTTTAAGACCTATGGCTTCTCCTTTCTTCAGACCCTTTTTCATACCCTTCTTAACACCTTTCTTTACTCCTCTAGCTTCACCTACATCCATTTTATGTTCCAAAATAGCCGCGTTATCCATAATAACACGATTCATATCTTCGTAATCTCTGAGTTCATTCTCGTTCCAATAAAATTGGTTAAGAGCGGTGTATGCTCTTTTAATAATGCTGTCATTTCCTATAATCTTAAGCAGATCTTCTTCTGTGGTTTCATGTGCATGCTTAAAAAAGTAACACCATTTTTCTTCTATGGAAGTGAGTTCTTCTTTGCTTTTTTTAAATTTAGGTAGCTCGATAAAGGTAAAGTACAGATCTTTAAGGTCGTGTTCATGGGTTGCTTTATCCAATA